>MHXU01000110.1 GCA_001824555.1 Planctomycetes bacterium GWC2_45_44 | reverse complement strand
TGGTCTTAAAATGAGCGTCAAGGCCGAACTGAACGAGTTCTTTCTGCCGAGCATTCATCTTGCCGATGCAGAAAGGTATTCCTATCGAAGGAGAATAACCATCAATCCTGCCGCCCAAATTAAGCTGAATTATCCTGCCTTTTTCTATGATGTTGTATCGCGGTCTGGAAATAGCATTGTTTGTGTTCTTCCCGCCGAAAAGATATAACGCGTGCGCTTCGTATTCACCGCCGTTTTCATAAATCGCCTGCTGGGCAAAACCAACAACCTGAAGTTCAGTCATTCCGGGTTTAATCTTTGCCAATACCGCATCCACCGCAATTTCGGAAATGCGAAACGCCTCTTTAAGACAGGCTATTTCTGCTTGCGATTTGATTTGTCTAAGCTCGGTTACAATATTGTCAGCCTTAATTATTTCCGCCGATGGAAATGCCTTTTGTATCGACTGATACAAATCAACGCTTGTTACAAGCCAGCCTGCTATGCCAATTTTTTTAGGATTTTTAATGCCAATGGATTCAAAAACATCGGCAAAAGTATTAAAACCGCCGCCCGGAAATTGGGGATCTGCGGATTCACGGTATTCTCTCATACGATGAATATTTTTAATCGGCGACCAGCTTTCAGCGAATTCTTCTGATTCCGGCCCCACCATCAGCGCCGCCTTACCGTTTGAAGCTATCGCTGCTCCCCCAACTTCAAACAGTGGCCAAAAACCGGAAAAATAACGAACATTTGCAAAATCAGCTTCATTAGAATTTGCGATTAATACATCAAGACCGGCTCGGCTTATTAAATTAGAAGCCTTCTTAATTCTTTCTAAATACTCTGCCTGCGGAATACAAACTCTGCTTTTCATAATTCAACTCCTAAAAAGTGGATTCTCTTATAATTAATTTTGCGGGTATTACTTTTTTAATCTGCGATATTTCTTTGTTGCCTCTAATCATTGCGACCAGCGTTTTAACGCCCTCGGAACCAAGCTTTGCCTTATCTATATCTATTGTACTGATGGGCGGTAGGCTGCATTCGCCATAAACGATATTATCAAAACCAATCACCTTTACCTGTTTGGGAATTTTCAGCCCCAGTTTTGATAAAGCGTAATTTGCCCCCAAAGCCATTGTATCATTCGAGAATACGCCATCATAACGCTTGCCGTTTTTCCATTGCTTATAAATGACATCCCTGCCGCCCTGAATCGTATAATCAGCTTCGGCTATTTCAATACACTCGAATTTATCAGAAAATTGTCTTGCTGAATCCATCATTGCCTGTGAAAAATAATGCGTCTTCGGGCCGGTAATCACAAGAACACGCCTGCATTTCCGTTCCGCTAAATGGTTTAATGCCAATTTACAGCCGCCGGAATTGTCCGATTCAACAGAAGCTACCTCTATATCACCGGCAACTGGACTGTCAATTACAACTACATTCTTCGTATGTTTCTGAATTTTCTCAATATCGCTTCTGCTGAACTGACCTGCCAAAATTGCGCCGCACATACCCGTTATCGCCGATATGGTCTGAAGCCTTGGGAATGAGGCATTAAAACTTTCCTGCCAGTGAACCTGCAAAGGACAAAGATTGTAATTAACCGATTCCTTTTCAGCCCCTCGTGCCACGCCGCAGAAAAACTCATCGGCATTTTGGGTATCAACTCCGAATATCAAAGCAAAACAACTGCCTGCAATTGAACGAAGCGTATCCTTGCTCCGCATAGATCTCGCCGCCGCAGAAGGAACATAACCAAGATTTGCCATTATCTTTAGAATGCGTTTGCGGGTCTTATCGCTTACCGACCCCGTATCTGTCAAAACACGCGATACAGTCATGCTGCTAACTCCAGCTTTTACAGCAACTTGTGTAATAGAAACTGACATTTACTCCCTGCTAATTGTTATCGTTAACGTTAATTATCATAGTAGCGGCACAATAAAAGTCAATACGAAATTTTGGTAACACTTTAGCCGATTGTAAAAAAACCGCCGGTTTTAACACCGGCGGCTAAACAAATCATCAACCAACGATTATCAAATGTTTCTATTTATTGAATTTTATCGCGACATATCTTGAGATTTCGCCCTGATGAACATAGAGCAAAACCGAATCTTGTGCCTTTCCGATAAGTTCCCAGAAACCTTTGGAATCTTCAACTTTCTGACGGTTAACTTCCGTAATCAATGTGCCGGGAGCGATGCCAATCTCGGCTGCCTGTGAAGACGGATCCACTTCCGTAACGATAACGCCCGATTTGTCTTCATAGCCAAACTGCTTTGCCAACTCATCGGTCAAATCCTGAACGGTAATGCCAATCTGCTTCGATTGCTTTTCGGCGGCCTGCGCTGTAACAGCCTTCGACTCTCTGGGTTCAAGCTCAACTGCAATCTCTTTTTCCTTGCCCTCTCTTATAACTGTAAGTTCAATTTTTGTGCCGGGCGCGGTTCGTGCGATTTCATTTCTGAATATATTCCAGTCTTCTATAGCCTTGCCGTCTTTTTTGATGATAACATCACCTCGTTCGACGCCGCCTTTTGCCGCGGGGCCGTCAGGCAGGAGCTTATTAACAATGACACCCTTCTGGTTTTCTATACCGAAAAGTTTTGCCATATCAGCGGTTATATCTTCGCCGTACAAGCCCAGATAGCCGCGAGTAACCTTGCCGTCAGCGACGAGCTGCTGATAAACATATTTTGCCATATTAACCGGAATGGCAAAGCCAATGCCCATATAACCGCCGCTTCGGCTGAATATAGCCGAATTGATGCCGATTACTTTTCCATCGATGTTCAGCAACGGGCCGCCTGAATTGCCGAAATTTATCGCCGCGTCTGTTTGAATAAAATCCTCATATTCCGTAAGGCCGATTTTGCTTCTGCCCTTCGCCGAGACGATGCCCGCGGTAACGGTATGGCTTAAGCCGAACGGATTTCCGATAGCGATGACCCACTGGCCGACCTTCAACTGGTCAGAGTCGCCAAGTTCGACAAATGGTAAATTGTTAGCATCAACTTTTATCACCGCGACATCTGTTTCCGGGTCTGTACCGATTACTTTAGCGACAAGTTCTCTTTCATCGGAAAGTTTGACGGTGATTTTATCAGCATTTTCAACAACGTGGTTATTGGTAAGAATGAAGCCGTCCGCTGTAATTATGAACCCCGAACCCTGGCCTTTTCTGATTTGTTTCTGCTGTTTGGGCTGCTGGCGATTCTGCGGCATACGCTGGTCAAAGAAACGCTTGAAAAACTCGTCGTTAAATTCTTCAAACGGGTTGCTGAACATTGTTTGCTGCTGTGAAACTTCCTGTTCGACGCTGACGAAAACGACCGCAGGCGTTACCTTTTCAGCTATTTCCGCAAAAACTTCGCCGGTGTTGCGAAGCATTTCAAGTTCCTTACTGTCTGCCGGTGCCGCTATGCAAAATGAATTCAGACCAAAAATTACCGCCAGAACAAAACCAATCGACAAGATTCTTTTACGTTCCATTACTCTTTTCCTTTCAAAAACTTATAAACCATAAAATTAACAAAAGAATTGAAGACCGCATTAAAAACCCTACTAATACGATTTTTAACCGAAATTTGTTCAAACGCGAAAAGCCTATAAGTTTACTCAAAAGTTAATGAAATGGCAGTGATTTCTTAACTTTTCCTTGTGATTTTATGTGTTTCCGGCTATATTTCTCTGTGTTTTTAAGGGATTTTTAATGATTATCATTACTGGCGGAGCTGGTTTAATTGGGTCGGCGTTGGCGGCAGGCCTTAACGCAAAAGGATTTACGGATATTTTGCTCGTCGATATTCTCGGCAAAGATGAAAAATGGAAAAACCTGCGAAATTTGAGTTTTACCGATTATATGGAAGCCGACGATTTTCTGGAACTCATTACGGCTGGACGGTTTGCGTTGCCTGTTGAGGCGGTTTTTCATCTCGGTGCCTGCTCGGCAACGACCGAACTTGACGCATCATATTTAGCCAAAAACAATTTCGACTACTCAAAAGCAGCCTGCGGCTTTGCGCTCGAAAAGAAAGCTCGTTTCGTATATGCTTCCAGCGCAGCGACTTATGGCGATGGCAGCAGAGGGTTTTCCGACGATGAATCGAAACTTGCCATACTTGAGCCGATGAATATGTATGGCTATTCGAAGCAGATGTTTGACTTATGGGCGCAAAAGCAGGGTTTGTTAAAGAAAATAGTCGGGCTGAAGTATTTTAATGTTTTCGGGCCGAACGAGTATCACAAAGCGGATATGAGGAGCTTTGTTTTGAAGGCTTTTGAGCAGATTAAGGCGAACGGAAGTGTAAGCCTGTTCAAGTCTTACAACGCTGATTACGCTGACGGCAGACAGATGCGGGACTTCCTTTACGTTAAGGATGCGGTGGAGATGACGCTGTTCTTTTTGGATAACAAAAAATCTGCGGGCATTTTCAACATAGGTACCGGCCAGGCGAGGAGCTGGATTGATTTGGCTAATGCGGTTTTTGCCACGTTTGGAAAGCAGCCGGATATTAAATTTGTCGATATGCCTGACGTGATTCGCGATAATTACCAGTATTTTACGCAAGCGGATATTAGTAAATTGGTTATGGCTGGGTTTAATAAGCAAATCACTCCTCTTGAAGCATCCGTAAGGGATTATGTGCAGAATTATCTGTCGCAGGGAATGAAAAATTTATAGGGGAAGTCGCATTTGACACTCGGCTGAAGTGTTACATATTTGTTCCTCCCGAAATACGCCCCGCCAATCCTGATTTTATCGGGCTTTTTTGCGCAAATAGTGGTATAAAAGCATAAGGAATTCAATTGCTGTTCAACCCGTCTAAAGAATATGACGATAATAGGTTGTGATAAGTATTGGCGGCTGTTTGTGGACGGGCTGCTGCCGATGTTTTTTTGGGGGCGGATTTACATTCAAAAATTGGGGTTCGCAATGAATGCGTGACATCGTCAAGCTAATCAGGCACTATGACTGGAAAATAAAAAATGAATAACAACATATTGATTGTTGACGATGAAATGGATTTGCGGATGCTGCTTGAAAAAAGATTTACAGCGGAGGGCTATTCCGTTACGGCCGCATACAACGGCTGCAACGCGCTGGCTCTGGCAAAAACATACCCGCCTGA
>MHXU01000109.1 GCA_001824555.1 Planctomycetes bacterium GWC2_45_44 | reverse complement strand
CGGAGCGGCTGATCGAGCTGGTTTCGAAAACCAGTGTGCTCTTTACCGAGTACCGCGGGTTCGAATCCCGCCCTCTCCGTTTTATTTAGGTCATTTCATAACTCATTTTTAGCAAATTAATTACAACAAAACACGAAGAGAATTTTTCCAGGGCATTTTTGAGGAATTGCGAAGCGACAATGAGGGAATTTCCCTGTTTAGGTTTTCTGTGTGAGCCGATAGAGTTATCAATTGAAAATTTAAATCATATAACTCCTTATGGCAAACAGGGATACAAGATGAAAGTGTTTATGTTAGGATGGGAATTTCCGCCATTCATAAGCGGAGGGCTTGGGACGGCCTGCTATGGGCTGACCAAGGCGATGAGCCAGGCCGGGACGGAAATCACTTTCGTTCTGCCTACCTTAACTGACGGCGGCAGCGTGGATTATATGAAAATCCTAAATGCTGAAGGTGTCAGTTCTTCAGAAAATACCGAGTTTAAAAATGTGCGATTTATAACCGTTACATCTCCGCTGAAGCCATATCTTTCGAGCCAAACGCGCAAGTTTTTTGCAAAAAATGAAAAAAAATGTGAAAAAATTTGCAGTTTTGACTCTAATTTTTCAAAAAATGAACAGAATTATGGCGAAAACATCTACGAACAGGTCAATAAATACGCAGAAAAAGTGTCCCAGATAGCCGATGTTGAAAGTTTTGACGTTGTCCACTCGCACGACTGGATGACGTTTCCCGCCGGCGTTGCCGCTGCCCAAAACAGCGGAAAACCACTTGTCGTTCACGTTCACTCGACAGAGTTCGACCGCAGCGGCGAAAACATCAACCAGACGATATACGACATCGAGCGGCAGGGAATGTATGAGGCACAAAAAATAGTCGCTGTGAGCAATTATACCAGGAATATGATAATTAACCGCTACGGTGTTGAACCAGACAAAATAACCGTAGTGCATAACGGCATAGAAAATGATGACAATTTTACTCCAGAAAAATCTATTGAAAAGCTGGATAAAATAGTTTTATTCCTTGGAAGAATCACATTTCAAAAGGGGCCTGATTATTTCATCGCCGCGGCGAAAAAAGTTTTGGAGAAAATAAGCAATGTGAAATTCGTTATGGCAGGCGACGGCGATATGATGCACAGAATGATTGAATATGCCGCTGAACTCGGAATAGGCTACAAGGTATTCTTTACAAAATTTCTGCGAGGAGCTAATGTAGAAAAGATGTATCGAATGGCAGATTTATATGTAATGCCATCCGTTTCCGAGCCATTCGGGATTGCTCCGCTGGAAGCGGTAAAAAATAATGTGCCAGTGCTTATAAGCAAGCAGAGCGGTATCGCGGAAATCCTCGTCAACGCTTTGAAAGTTGATTTCTGGGATGTCAATCAGATGGCAAATAAAATAACGGCGGCGTTAAAACACTCACCATTGCGAGAGACTTTGCGTGAGAACAGCCGAAATGAAACCAGAAAATTCTGCTGGGGAAGCGCGGCATCAAAAATTAACGAAATTTATAAACAAATTTTAACCGTAACAGGATAAGGAGGTTTTATGGCATCAGTATGCTTTTATTTTCAGGTTCATCAGCCTAACAGGTTGAGGGATTATACGATATTCGATTCGGACAGTAATTATTTCGATGAAAACAAAAACGCTCAGATTTGCAGAAAGGTGGCCGAGAAATGCTATCTGCCTGCCAATTCACTTATGCTTGAGCTGATAAGGAAGTATAAAGGGCGGTTTAAAATTTCTTACAGCATCACGGGTGTTTTGCTTGAGCAACTCGAAATGTATGCGCCGGAAGCTCTGAAGAGTTTTCAGGAGCTTGCAGAAACCGGTTGCGTGGAATTCATCGCAGAGACTTATTATCATAGCTTAAGTTCACTGTATTCAGAGCAGGAATTTGCGGAACAAATTATTCTTCACAAGCAAGCTATTCAGAGGTTGTTTGGCCAAACGCCGAGAGTGTTTCGGAATACGGAACTTATCTATAATAATGATATAGCGGAGGTAATCGGCAAAATCGGCGGTTTTAGCGCGATAATTACCGAAGGTGTTGACCGGATACTCGGACACAGGAGTCCGAATTTTGTGTACAGGGCGACTGGCAGCAGTGATTTAAAACTTTTGCTGAAAAATTATCGGCTAAGCGATGATATTGCCTTTAGGTTCTCAAACCACGATTGGAGCGAGTGGCCGCTGCATGCTCCTAAATTCGCAAGCTGGGTGAACGATGTCAACGGCTGTGGATTTGTTGTGAATCTTTTTATGGATTACGAAACTTTCGGCGAGCATCAATGGGAAAGCACTGGGATTTTCAATTTTCTCAGACATTTGCCGCAGGAAATTCTTAAACATCGAGATAACGATTTTAAAACACCATCAGAAGTTGCGGCGGCTTATGACGATTCCGATGTTGTCGATGTTCCGCATACAATAAGCTGGGCAGATATTGAGCGTGATATATCGGCGTGGCGGGGAAATAAGATGCAGCACAATGCTCTTGCTGAGATTTACAGGCTTGAAAAAACCGTAAAAGACACCGAAGACGAAGGCATTATAAGTGACTGGCGAAAACTTCAGACATCAGACCATTTCTATTATATGTGTACGAAATGGTTTGCGGACGGCGATGTGCATAAATATTTCAATCCTTATGAATCGCCTTATGATTCTTATATCAACTTTATGAATGTGCTGGATAATTTAAGTTCCCGCTGCCGGACGGCATTGTGTGGAAAACAAAACGTACTGCTTTAATTGAATTTGTTTAATCACTGATTACACAGATTACACGGATAAAGGAGTGAAAAACTAAAAGTGAAAAGTGAAAAACTACGGAATCGGCTACGCCGATAGAATTTAAATATGGCAAAGGCAGTGAGTTGAATTTGTTTAATATAATAATATCAGAAAGGAA
The DNA here is from genome assembly GCA_001824555.1 of Planctomycetes bacterium GWC2_45_44. Lineage (GTDB taxonomy): Bacteria > Planctomycetota > Phycisphaerae > Sedimentisphaerales > UBA12454 > GWC2-45-44. The sequence goes on along the minus strand of MHXU01000109.1, from coordinate 15,798 downwards.
ATGAATATGGAAACATTAACATTAACAAAAAAGGGTAAAAAGAAATCTGCTGCCGGTGAATTATGCGGCGTGAAACAAGCCGGGAGCGTTGTAGTTTTTTCTGTTTATTGCCCGAACGCTTCTATTGTACAAGTTGCCGGTGATTTTAATAACTGGCAGCCGAAACAAACACAGATGAAGAAAGCAAGTGAAAAAGGCTATTGGGAGACAAGGTTTGCGCTGCGACCCGGGCGATACTGCTATCGTTTTGTTGTCGATGGAAAATGGCAGCACGACCCATCTAACGCCAATACAGAACCCAATCCTTATGGAGAACTAAATTCTGTTTTGCTGGTGAATTAAAAAGATTAGCCACAGAGAACACAGAGGGCACAGAGAAAAAAATTGAAGATTGAAACGAACCCCCAGCATAAAGCTGTGGGCTAACTAACCTGCGATGATTGCGGTTGGTTGGAGTATGATAAGGCGGCTAAACGAATTTTTTGAGCATTTTAGAAGTTTAAATAGAGGGATTTCCCTGTTTCCCGATAACTTGAAAGGCGGTAGATTTTGCTCAAGTAAAGCAGAAAAAAGTATGAAATTAAGGAGGTATAAAAATGGCTGACATAATAAATATCACAAAATTTCAGTCCGCGGAAAAAAGAGGGCTTTGTCCGGTTTGCGGGGAAGTTATGAAAGAAGCCGATAGAATGAAAGAAGGCCAGTGCTTCTTTATATGGTTTAAATGCGGCAGAGAGAATTGCGACGGCCAATGGCTGCAAAAACAGCCCATTTGGCAGGAGGATCGTTCCGAGACAATTGCGGTTAAGAATGTGGAAAAGGTTTTGACATCCTATTTGCAAGCGGCATTGCGTTAGTATTGTTCTATTATGCAAACTAAATTTAAATATCAAATGATAACGGTTGCGGCTTTGGCGATATTTTTTCTGCCGATGGCAACGGCCAAATCAGAAACTAACAACAAAAGGAGTTTAGCGATGGCACAAACCAAATCAGAATCGTTCATTTTGCCGGCTCTTCCTTACAAAGAAGATGCTTTGGAACCCGTTATTTCTGCAAAGACCTTGAGTTTTCATTACGGCAAACATCATCAGGCTTATGTTAATAAACTGAATGAACTTGTATCTGGTACCGAGTTTGCGAGTATGAAACTTGAGGATGTAATTGTCAAGACGGCCGGTCAGACTGACAAAGCTGGCATTTTTAATAACGCTGCGCAGGTGTGGAATCACACATTCTATTGGAACAGTTTGTCGCCCAAAGGAGGCGGCAGGCCGACAGGGGGAATAGGCGAAAAAATAGCGGCTGACTTCGGCAGTTATGAAAACTTCGCAAAGCAATTCGCCGAGGCGGGAGCTGCCCAGTTCGGCAGCGGATGGGTATGGCTTGTTGAAGACGGAGGCGTTCTTAAAATCGTTAAAACTCCGAATGCCGAAAATCCTATATCCCAAAAAAAGGGGAAAGCTCTTTTGGTTATTGATGTATGGGAACACGGCTACTATTTAGATTATCAGAACCGGCGAGGCGATTATCTAAAAATGGTGATAGATAAACTGCTTAATTGGGATTTTGCGGCAAAGAACTTAGGCTGAAAGACGTTATAAAATATCTTTAGATAAAGGGGTAACTATGAGGGCTAAAGTTAATTCAGAAATGTGTAATGGGACCGAATTATACGAACAGACGCGTCCCAATGTTTCCAAACTCAGGAGAGGAATGCGCACTATCAAAGGTGACGAGGCGCCGCCAAATGCCGATGTTGATGAAGCAGATACACAGCTTGTCTGGCTAAGAGATGTTTTTAGCAAATACCTAATATAACCTGAAAATAATTGTTAATTTCTTCTTCTTCCTCCTCCCTAACTGCCCCGGCCTCAACAATGGCTTGGGCAGTAGTTTTTAGCTGATGCCAGATTGATTGGTATGCGATTATGCTGGCGGAATCATATGCATCCAATAAGCCATATAGCCTATCAACGCCCAAATCGCGGCGGCGATTAGAAGTACTGTTGCTCCAATAATACGCAGAGGTTTTATTTTGTGCAGCCAAATTATAAGCCCTGCAAAAACTCCACCCATACCTGTTAAGATAAATCCCGCGCCTGCTAAAGCAGGACTCTGCGTTAGGGAAAGGTCGATAATTCTGATGCCGAGTAATACCGCGGCAACGCCTGCGAAAAAGGAATAAATACCGAGAGGCTGCAAATTCCAGCCTTTTGCAAGAGCCCACGATGTACCCAAAAACAAGATGCCGAGAAATACCGACATTTCGCCGAATGGGATATTGTAAGGCTTGGGCAAAGGCCAGGTAAAAATCATTGCAAAGCCGCAAACAGCGGCTACAGTGCCGGAAATGCCGAAAGCCGGCGCCCATATTTTCCCGGCTTCTTTGTCAGTGTCCTGCCATAAAAAAACGGCCAAGGTTGCCAATGCTCCAGCCATATTTATCAGCATCAGCGTTACATAATCTATAAACATCATAGCTCCTTTCAATCGGAATAATTTATAATTCTATTCGGACAGAAATGATTATAACAGCTTGCAATTATATTTTCCAGTGCTTGAAATATATGCAGTGTTTGATGTTTAAATCATTTCAAATCAAGCTTGCTTTTGGCAAATGCAAATTTGTTTTTCATAATTGCAAGTCAGCAATCGCAAAATGTCAATTTACATCAATAAATTGTAAGCAAACAAATCATAATTGCGGCTGATTACGCTGAAAGCTGACCGCTGAATGTTGATAGCTGTTTAGACGCTGATTACGCTGAAATAAGGAAGCAGGATGCAGAGAAATAAGGACTTTGGGCTGTTTTCCTTACCTCTTTATTTCCTTATACCCTTACTTCTTTTCACTGATAACTGCTTTTCTGCCGAATAAACACACTTTTTTTATTTATTGACAAAAGAGAAGTCTTTATAGATACCGTTGAGGTTGTTTCGGATTGTAAATTGCAGATAGAAAACTGCAGTCCCAAAGGTCGTTGTGGGCGCAAATCCCTTTGCATCGCTTTTACTTTAAACGCAGATTTAGCTGGTTTTACTGATAACTGTTTTTAGCCGGTTTTCTGTCTGCACGGCTAAAATGTTACAAAAATTGCTGTTTATTCTAACGCGGTCAGCAGGGCATCACCGTATTTTTGCCAGAGGATTTCGGCAGTGGCGTTTGCATCGCGAGGCAGCTCGAAAGTGATAATCGGCGTATTGAGTTTTTGGCTGGCGTAGGAGCCAAGCGAGCCGGGCATTGAGCCGTATTTATAAACCGGCATATCGCAGGCGGAAGCCATTCTCTCGGCGAGTTCTTTTGCGTCGCCGTCATAGTCTATCCAGCCCGGTTTGTTCGGTGCCGGCTGATGGAGGCTTACGATTATCCGCGGTTTATATTTTTTGAGGAGTTTGTAGATGATTTTGGATTCCGGCTCACAGAGGGCTTTGAAACCGTATTTTTCGTTGTTTTCACGATTCTTCGCGGGGAAGTTGCGGTTCAGGTCGATGTTATGAGCGTTGAATCTTTGTTTGAGAATTACGCCGTCGGGATTGGCCTCCGACAGAATTATCGCTTTTTTGTTTTCCAGAAGCTGCGGATTGTTTTGCAGATGTTCGGCAAGTTTCAGAACTGTCGGCGTTCCCTGGGCTTCATCACCGTGTATGGCGGCAAGATAAAATATGGTATTTTTACCCGTGCCGATTTTGAGATATTCTATTTTTTTATTCTGGACGGATTTACCGGCGATAACCCGGCTGATTTTTGCGGCGGCGATTCTTTCGGGCTGTCTCTGCGGAGCTGCGCAACCGGCCAGAAGCAGCGACAAGCTGACAAATATGATTAGTTTTTTCATTAAATTGGATTCTACCCCGTTTTTCGATACTGTCAAAGCATTTTGCGTTCGGATGAGTTCCCGCTCAAACCGGCATACTGTCAGATTTAAAAATCAATTTACCATCGCCAGAATTCAGAAATAATTTGACAATTTGAAATGTTTTGTTACTATTACGGGAACGATAACATCAAAAGGCTATAATGCTATAATGAAGATTTCTATTTTAGATGTCGCAAAGTTGGCCAGGGTCAGCCGAATGACGGTTTCAAGGGTAATCTGCAGCCCGGATTCCGTGGCTGAAAATACCAGATTTAGGGTAATGAAAGCTATTAAGGAACTTGGTTATGTGCCTTCGAGCAGTGCAAGAGCAATGCGAAGCAAGGATGGCCTTTTAGCCAATGAAAGCTTGTGTATTGCCTTAATATTTTCCGCTGACACACAAATGGCGGACGGCTTTTTCTCGGCTGTGGCAAAGGCTGCGGAAAAAGAAGCGGCCGGATATGGATTGTCTGTTCTTCAGAGTCATTGGCAGGAGAGTTTTGAAAAGACATGGCCGCGGTTGAAATCGCTTTTTGCCGTTTCCGGCATTTGCGGAACCGTTCTCGCGGGGCAGTTTAGTCTGGAAGAAATAAAGGCTATTCAGAAGTTCACGCCGAACATAGTACTTCTTGATTCGCCAGTGCCTGACGGAGCGAGCATTTCCTCGGTGGAATCCGATAATTTCCAGGGCAGTCTGGAAGCTATCAGGCATTTATCCGACAGGGGAGTGAAGCGATTGCTGTTATTAACAGGTCCCAATGAAGACCATTATTTCGCCAGAGCGACAGTCGCCGGCATAAAGAGTTTGTCCGGCGGGTTCGACAAATATGAAGTGATTTATACGGATATGACTTCCAATTCCGGCTATGAAGTTATTCGTGGAATTTTCGAGAAAGGCGCAAATTTTGACGGCGTTTTTTGTAATGATGAATTGGCGATTGGCGCGATAAGGGCTTTTTCAGAGCTGAAAATAAAAGTCCCTGAACAGGTTAAAGTCGTCGGATTTGACGATATAACTCATTCCGCTTTTTTAGTCCCTTCGCTCACAACGGTAAGCATTGACAAGGCTCAACTTGGCAGGGAAGCGGTTAAAACTCTCATAGAAATTGTAAAAAACGGAGAAGATTTAAGAAATGTAAAAAAAGTCATTAAAGCCAGACTTATAATAAGAGAAAGCGCTTAAATAACACATAAATTGAAAGGGATAATAATGGGATATCTTGGAAAAGAAGAATGCGATGTCAGGCTGAATAAAGTCAAACAGTTAATGAAAGAAAAAGGATTAGACATAACGTTAGTCTATTATGATGAGTTCAACATCGGCAATGGGTGGTATTTGACCGGCTGGTGTCCGCAGTTTGAAAGCGGAGCGGTTTTAATCCCTGCCAAAGGCGAGCCAATAATTCTTGGCGGGCCGGAAAGCGAGCCGTTTGCAAAGCAGGACAGCGCGATAACCGACACGCGTAATTTTCCGGTGTTTATGGTTCCCGATGAGGAATATCCAAACGCGACGATAATAGATTTCCCAAAACTGTTCGCTGAACTTACCGCAAAAATGGGTAAGATTAAACGAGTCGGACTGGTGGGCGCAGGCAGAATGCCAGCGGATTGTTATAAGCAAATCGTCGAAGGGTTTTCCGGCGTTGAGTTAGTTGACGTAACCGGTCAGTATATACAGTTGCGATACATCAAGAGCCGATGGGAAATTGAGCAAATCAGAGCGGCCTTTAGCCTTGCTGATGCATGTTACGATGCGATGATTAGTGCCGTTAAGCAGGGAGTCAGCGAAATCGAAATCGCGGCGGCGGGCGAACACGCCGCAAGAAACCGGGGAGCAAGCGGATTTGGTTTCAGCGCAATCGTTGGCAGCGGCAAACGCGCCAACGCTGTTGTGCCTACCGCAAGTTCCAAAAAATTAGAAGCGGGCGAGCTTGTAATGCTCGGACTTGCGCCAAAAGTGAAAGGTTATGCGGGCGTGTTTGGCCACACAGTACCGGTTTCTGGCAAATATACCGATAGTCAGAAAGAATGCCTGAAGCATCTTGGCGAGACTTTCAAGCTGACTAAATCGCAGCTTGTCGTCGGCAAAAGCGGACGCGAAATTGACAAACCCGGCCGTGAGTATTACGCCAAACACAATTTGCTTAAGTATATGGTCTGTCCATTTGCCCATACGATTGGTCTGCACGAAGCGGAATCGCCCTTCTTTGGACCAAACAGCGATGATGTTCTCAAGCCAGGTATGACGGTATGCGTAGATGTGAGTTTCTTCGGCCATCCCGAATGGAACGGCACGAGAATTGAAACCGGCTTTGAAATTACAGAAAAAGGCGCTGTGCCTATGAGCCCCAAGATGGATAAGATATTAAGCAGTCTGTAATCGCATAGATTTTGTTAAAAAATAATTTTAGGAATATCATATGAAACCGACGGTTATATTTGGTTTTGATATGGAAACGGATATCGGCAGCTGGACGCCTTTTTATGAAGGGCTTGTTCACGGCACTCCTGAAATACTGAACCTTCTTGCCCGGCATAAAGTTCAAAGCACATTTTATTTCACCGGCGATGCCGCCAAGTCTCATCCGGAGATTGTTAAGATGGTGTCAGCGTCAGGCAATGAAATTGGATGCCACAGTCTTTATCATGAAACTCTTGGCGATGAGCTGATACCTATCCCAGGCCTTCGTTCTATTTTGCCGGAAGAATGCTATCATCGAGTTGAAGTAGCGACTAAAATAGTAGAAGATGTCGCTGGATGCAAAATGCGGAGTTTTCGTGCGCCTCGCTTATGGGGCAGCACCGCGCTGATCAACGCTCTTGAAGATTTGGGATATAAGACAGATGCGTCCTACCCGATGTTTTTCCATAAGGATAGGCTCACTCCTTATCATCCCAGCAGAAAGAACTGGCTATCACAGGGCGATATGAAAATTCTTGAGATACCGAATTTTGCGGATATGACCATTGCCAGTACGGATATTGGCGGTCGCGACAGAGACCAGTGGCCGAAATTCAGAACGCAAAGCGCCTCGGCGTTGATGGTGCATATTGATAATATGCTTAAAATGTATCAGGAAAAAAATCTGCCTGCTGTTTTTTGTTTTTATTTTCATCCGTGGGAATTTTACAAAATGCCGGAAGGGCTGGTGCATTTTGGCGAGGGAGCTGTGCTGCCCGACCCGTTTATAGTAAAAAATTGCGGCAAATACGCGCTCGAACAGCTTGATATTCTTATTGGCTTATTAAAAGACAAGGACGCCGTTTTCAAAAGGGCGATAGACCTTATTTGACAGGTATTTGTTATGAATGATTTTCAGGAACTTATTAACTTTAAGAAAGACACGGCTTTTGTTTGCGGCGGCGCAAACGCAAAGGCCGCTTTTATTCCGGATTTGGGAGCGAGAGTGTTTTGCGAACTTAATGGCTCGTCTCTGCATCGGCTTGACATTGAAAATGTTCGTAAGCCAGACAAGCCTTTTAACAATTACGGCGGGAACAATTTCTGGCCTGCTCCCGAAGGCGGCGGCGTAGGATTCAATTATGATGGCGACGCCTGGAGGGTGCAGACCGCGATTAACAACGAACCTTTTCTGATGAAATCTGGTTCAAAGGATTCTGCCGTCGCCGAAAAAAAAACAATACTTAAGAATCGAAAAGGTACTGCCATCGAGGTTCGGATGCAGCGTACTTTTGCGGTCGATAATGTTGCCGATGTGCTTGCCCGCAAAAACCCCAGACATTATTTTGCTTATACCGTCGAAGATAGTATGGAAGTGCTGAACAAAGTCAAAATTCAGGATGCCCTGCTGGCCTGCTGGACGCTTGAACAGTTTGACGCTTCTGACAGTACGTTCGGTTTTGTCAAAGTTAAAAATCCGCAAAAAGCGATTAATTTTGATTTCTACGAAGACCCCAGAGAAAAAATAACATATAAACCCAGCGGTTTTATTTATAAAACCGATGGCCGAAAGGCAGGCCAGATAGGCATTAAAACAGACGCAAAAGCCGATTTCGCGGGTTTTTATGATTTGTCAAAGAATCTAATATGTATTCGTGAGATTGTAGAAGAATCAAAAGGCACCTATTTTAATATCGCCGACAACGCTCAACCAAATGGGCCGTTTTCAGCGTCAGACAATTACAGCATTTTCAATGGCGGCAAAGAACAGGGCTTTTTTGAAATTGAGACAATTGGCGCTGCTATTGTAGATGGAGATTTTCTCAAGGGTTCAAAACTTAAATCAAGGACATCTTTCGCGGTGTTTGGCAATGCTGCGGAATTAGAATCTGTTATTCGTGAAATTTTGGAGTAGATATTATGAGCGGCTTTTTGGATTACAGGATTTTCAGAAGTAAAGACAGCGATTATTGGAGTTTTGAGATTGAAAATTGTCTTGATACTCATAGCGATGAAAGATTGAAAGCTATCGCGGATGCCGGTTTTACGGGCATCTGGCTTAGAGGTATGCTAAGAGAGCTTTGCCCGACGGGTTTGTTTGAGAAATACTATCCGCAGGCGGAATCTAATGTTGTTAAATTGCAGCAATTATCCCAAAGAGCCGCTAAGTATGGTCTTGGCTTATGGATGTTTTTTACAGAACCGCTCGGAATGGAAGTGAGCAGTCAGTTCTGGAAAGATAATCCCGGATTGTCAGGCTGCAAAATACAGGTCTATGACCGTGCGCCGGAGTACAGTCTTTGTTCATCGACGAAACAGGTTCAGGATTATCTGAAGAATGGTTTTGCTCAACTGACGGCAAAAGTCAACATTCAGGGCATATTTCTAATAACCGCAAGCGAGCATATAAATAACTGCTGGGCGCACGTTTTGACCAAACCCGAAAATTTTGAATCTGCGGAAAATTTCTGGCTGACCGAATGCGCCTGCCCGAGATGCAGCAGAAGAAAATCGTCGGAAGTTATATGCGAAATTATCAGCCTGATTCGTCAGGGTGTTAAGTCCGGCAGACCAGAAACCAAAATAGTCGCCTGGGACTGGTCGTGGAATATGAATTCCAATCCGCCTTACCGCGATATCGTCGAAAAATTGCCTGAAGACATTATCCTTATGGGCGATTTTGAAAGGGGCGGCAAGGTCAAACTGCTTGATAAGGAAATAACCGTTGAAGAATATAGTTTGATGTACGCCGGCCCATCGGATAGATTCAAAGACGAGGTCAGCGCGTATTCTTCAAATCGGAAAATGTTTATCAGATCCCAACTGAACACCACTCACGAATTGAATTCCGTATGCAATTTGCCGATGATTATTTCCGTGTTTAGGAAATTGAAATATGCGTATGAAACCGGCATTTCGGGATGTATGTTCACGTGGAACTTCGCTTCCGAAGTAGATACGCTCAATGTTTTCCTGCTGAACAAATTTGTAAAAACTTATAATGGCCAGGACGAAACCCGGTGGCTTAACGAACTGGCAATCGGATATTTTGGAAAGTCCGTTGTTCCGGAAAAAGTCATCGAAGCCTGGCGCCTATTTGACGAGGCGGGACATTATTATCCCGTGAATGGCAACAAGTTTGTTTATTTCGCTCCGGTCAACTATGCCCCGGCGTATGATTTAAAACTTAATTTTGATGGCTCGCCAATGGGGCCGTGCGACTCAAGAGAACCGCACGGAGATTGCCTTGAAGAAAGTTTTGGCGCTCTTAGTATCGATGAAATTATAGAGCTTCTTGAAAAGCTGACCGCAGGCTGGAAAAACGCCTGTGATAAATATGTAAAAGTGATAGGTCGTAATTCCGAAACGGATAACGCTCTTACTGCGTATCACTGTTTTAGAAGTACGCTTAATATCTACGAATGGTATAAGGATAGAAAGCCCAGACAAAACGAGCCGGTGTCGGATTATCAGAAAAAAATAATCGCCGACGAACTTGACAACTTAAATTCTCTCAAAGAGATATTAAGCAGGGATTCAAGGCTCGGCTTTAATCTGGAGGCCAGAAAATATATGTTTAATCCGGAATTAGTCGAAACTAAAATCGCAAAATTAAAAAAATTGATGCCCTGAAGGCTTTAATTCAATGACTAATACAAAAGCGATTGTATGCACGGAAGATCAGAATGTTGCTCTGGCTAAATTAACTCTGCCTGTTTTGAGACCAAAAGATATTCTGGTAAAAAATCTTTATTCCGGGGTCAGCAACGGCACGGAACTTATGCTCATTCGCAATAAAGTTTCGTGGGGGCCTTTTCCGATATGGCTCGGCTATCAGGCGGTTGGGATAGTGGAAAAACTCGGCAGCGAAGTCGATGAATTTAAAATCGGCGACAAGGTTTATCATCGCGGCTGTTCGGTATTGGCAACGATGAATGGCCAGAGCGTCAGCCCCACTTCAGGATCTCACGGGGCGCATTCGATAGTTGATACGACGAGCCAAAAATACAACGCAGCGATACTGCCGAAAAATATCGACGAAGAAGCGGCGTCGCTTTTCGTCCTGCCCTCGGTAGGCTTAAATGGAGTGAATTTATCAGGCGTGAAAACCGGAGACATTGCGGTAATTCAGGGCGCTGGTCTGGTCGGTTTGGGAAATGTGGCGGCAGCAAAATTGCGTGGGGCAACCGTTATCGCAATCGACACACAGCCCAATCGGTTGCAGGTTGCAAAGTTACTGGGTGCCGATTATACCATTAACGCCGGACAGGAAGACGTTCCCCTGCGTTTGACGCAATTGGCGCCTCAAGGCCCTGATATAGTTTTTGAATCAACCGGTCTGGCGCAATTTATTGATACCGCACTTTCATATTGTAAAATGTATGGCAAGTTTGTGTTTCAGGGCGATTATGGCCAGTTCGGACAGTTGTCATTTAAATTTTACCTTGCTCACGAGAAATTGCTCACAGCGTATTTTCCGAGCGATGACGGTTTTCAGCCTTGCAGAAAAGCCGTAATGGATTGGATAGCCGCCGGCGCTTTAAAATGGGGACAGGTCATTACGCACAGGCTTTCTGCTGAAGACGCCCCGGCGTTTTATAATGCGCTCAACCGCGGCGAAACTGGAAATGTACTCGGCGCCGTGATTAAATGGGATTAAAATATTTTTTTATGCGCAAGCAATAATACCTATACGCGTTATTGCTTGTTTGTGCAGAAGGGCGAGGCAGGCAAGCCTGCGGCATTGAAGAGACTCGGCTGGGGAACATTGTCCCAGCCAAAACGCACTGAGTTCGGCTCTTGTACTTTCTCGCTCCATACTACAACAGTATTGCCGTCAATCTCCGCTTTGGCATCCGCAAATTGCTTATCAGCCCCTGCAATACTGAAACCGCCAAGCCCGTTGCCTGCCGCAATAAGGCCTCCATCAGTATGCTCAAAGCAGAGGCGGATTTTATTTCCTTCGATTTTAAAAGACCTGTACAGCGGCCCGGAATACGCAATATCGCGACCGTATGTTTTTGCCAGAGCCCACAAGGCAAGCCGTTTGCCTACATCTTGTTTATTTCCGGGGTGTAAATCGTCCGGACTTGCAGCGCAGGGGTCATCGACCAGGTCGGTTGTTACCACCATACCTGTGTTAGGAACGGCCAGATGAGTTAATAATTGAGCTTGCCGCAATTCCGCTGCCGCCATTGGCGGATAACGATTATTTCCACAGGGAGCAATTTGAACGAAATAAAATGGAAAATCGCCCTGACTCCACTTTTTGCGCCAGCTATGGATCATCGCGGAAAAAAGTGTGTTATATTGATAAGCACGGGTTGCGTTTGACTCACCTTGGTATAATATTACGCCGCGAATACCGTAGGGAATCAGGGGGGCTATCAAAACATCATAAAGCGGATAATCGCTCCGTTCAGCAGGAAGGCTGCAATCGGGATAGGCTTGAAGCGTCTGTTTTGTCATCCATTCTTCGATGTATGAGCCGCCGAAAGATGAATTTATCAGGCCAATGGGAACTTTAAGCTCTTTATGCAGGCGCCGACCAAAAAAGTATTCAACTGCTGAAAAATACTTTGCGGATTCTGGACTGCACAAAACCCAGCGACCGTCAAACTCTGTCTGCGGCATATGTTTTTTTTTGTATGCGGGGGTGAAGAACCGAATTGAAGGATAATTTGCTTCAGCGATTTCCTGACGATAATTATCAATGCCGGGATAATTATCTGACGAGATATTGCCAAGCGGCATCTCCATATTGGATTGGCCGCAGGCCAGCCATACCTCTCCGCACAAAATATCCCTGATGGCAATAACCGTGTTATCGCCCTTGATTTGGAGTTCATAAGGCCCGCCGGCGGGGGGCGCAGCTATTTTGACAAACCATCGGCCTTCATGATTCGCCGTTGCAGTTATGCCTGACTGCCAATTTGGCTTTATTTGAACTTTTTGCCCGGCTTTCGCCCAGCCCCAGACTGGAAATTCAATTCCCCGCTGAATTACCATCCCGTCCCCGATAATCGGCGGAAGTGTGATTTGTGCCGTTGCCATCTGCATATATGACAATATTCCAAAACAAAATACTATTTCTAAAAAACGTCTCATATTTCATCAAACGGAATTTACTATCACATCATACCGTACATTGCAACAATATTTTCAATCATTAAAACTCCTCTTTTGTCAATAAATAAAAAAAGTGTGTTTATTCGGCAGAAAAGCAGTTATCAGTAAAAAAAGAATACAGAATCCAGTAGACAGCAGACAGAGTTCTTTGTGCCTTTGTGGCTATATTTATAATATTGCTGTTATTGTATTTGATGGCAAAGATTCCCCTGCCATACCCTTGAGGTCTTTGGAGTATTGTCGGTGAGAAACAAAGCTCACGGCCAGCAATATAAACGCTCCAAACGCTATAAGCGGGAAAAACCATTTTAAATCCATATACTTGAAAATTAACGCGCCGAACCCCGAACCGGCTATTACGCCTATTGCGCTTATCGCGATAACCGAGGAAGTGAACTGCGGACGATTTCTTGCGACGTGGCAAATCGCAGCGGTAGTCGGCCAAAACGGCCCCGAGCCGATGCCGACCAGAAAGACTAATACCGCGACAAAAACCGGCCAGGCTGTAAAAGAGCCTAACAGCGAAGCCAGACATATAATGATTGCGCCAATTAACAGTACAGGCCATAATGTAAAGCGTCTCGGTATGACAATGATTGACAATCTTCCCAGAATAAGCCCAAACCAAAACAAGCTGATAATCAGAGCGGACGTATAAACGGAACACGATAATCTTTTTTCAAAATACACGGCTATCCAGCAGGCCAAAAGCGTTTCAACCGTTACATAAGTAAAAAGAGTGGCCGCCAGAAGAAAAAACAACTTGTCTTTTAAAAGCGGCGTTGTGGAATTATGCTCCGGCCTCATCGCAGCCGGCGAGGCCTGTTTGGCGTTTCTTGTAAGCAGCAGAAAAACGAACATAATCAAAAAAATAAGAACGCCAAATATAACAAATATAATCTGCCAGCGAACCTTTAGATAAAGGAGCATAGAAATAATCTGCGGAGCGGCTATCGCGCCTATGCAAAAGAAAACCTGCGACAAATTCAGCAATTTGCTTGAATGTGGCTTTTCATAGCTGGAAATCATTACAACGCCGAAAGTTTCCACAAGTCCGCCGCCTAACCCCATAATTACAGCCCATATTATAAATGAGGATAAATTTTTCAGCAGAAAACTCGCGAGCAATGTAATGGAAACCATTAATATACCTGCCGCGATGAGCGACCTGGCCTTAAAATGTAAATGCTCGCACAACCAGCCACCGACAATACCGGCGACAAAGAAACCTAAAAACTGGAGCATAATAATGTATCCGAAATTATTATAGTTTGCGCCAATTTCACTGGCAATCGTCGTCATCAGCGGCGGAACTATGCAGTACGAGAGTGCATAAGCCGTTAAGGTTAATACCGTGCCTAAAATAGCGAATTTAAATTCCGAATATCCCGTCCGATTCATTCAATTCACCTGCTGGATTCTATGTTAAGGGTAATTGTTCAGGGCATAGCCATCAAACATGAAACTGTTTTCCCCCCAATGTCCGCCAAAATTCTACTCGCTCATTTTGTATTATTCCTATCTCTTTGTCAAAACCTATTTGGCATATTTTAAATTCCTGTGAATTTTTGAAAAACTTGCGCATTTTTGCGAATTTTTTTAGGGCTATTTTGAGGAAAAACGGGGTTTATAGGCACAAAAACCACTTATGGACATTAAAGGTCTGCAAGTTTTTTGCAAAAAATTGAAAGTTTTTTCCGCCATACCTGACACCAATCCTGAGTAATTTGCGGCACCCAGCAACTTCATGCTACTTCACCCCTGTGTGTAACTATACGGCCAAATACACCCCTGCAAAAAAATTATGCGGCGATGTCGTCTTCTGCAATTTTCGCCTTTTTTAGCGGTGGTTTCCAGTTGCACGGCAGCAACTCATCTATCCGGCTCTGCGGATGCGTGCTGACTTTCTTAAGAACATCCCTATAGCAATTCAAGAAAAGATATAACCACATGATTCGAACCATCTTTCGCATCGCTGGCGGTTAACCGAAAAGCTGAAATTATTCACTTTTTAAAAGAGCAATTATTTATGCAACAGCCTCTACTATACGGTATTTTTAACTGACGCCGAAAGAAAGTCTTATTGTCGCCGGACAACGGAGCTGCGTCTGTGGAAATATTGAGCAGATTCTGAAAATTACACTTGCGGATTATGGCAAAACAACGTATGAAAAAGGAAAATTAACTGGCTGGTTTTGAACACGCCCGTAAGGTACAAAAGCTCATAGCTCTTACCATTTTTACTTGTCAAGACTATAACAAATTAAGCAGCCTTTCGATAGCTCTTTAAAAGTCCGCCAAAAAAATCTTTTCGGGCAATATTTCTTGTTGTAAATAGCACATCACCGCTCTGCTGTCTGTTTGATTTATTATACTCTGCTGGGATTCTATTTGCAATTCCCTGATGTGGCCTGTGTTCATTAAAATATGAAGTATAGCAATCAACGACATGCTGCAATCTATTCAAGCCAAATATCAGTAAATGATTTAAACATTCTCTTTTGCAGCTAAGAACATAACGTTCCGCATGAGAATGCGTTAGGTGCTTGAAATGGTGTTTTAATGGTGTCAACGCCGGATACCCTCAATATCGTATTCATTCCTTCTGGATACAACATATCATTGTCACGAAGAAAGAAACGAGGTTTAATGCCTTGCTCCTTGCAAACCCATAGAATATGACGCGTTTGCTGATATAGCCATTGGTTTGTCGGCGAAAATGTTGCTCTTGACAAGATTACTTTTCTGGTTTGTAGATGTATAACAAAAAACACAAACGCCGTTGTTAAGCCTCTGAATGTCCAGACTTCCTTGCGAAACATATCTGCACATAAAAATACGGCTGCATGCCTGGACAAAAACTCACGCCAGGTTAAACCTTTCCTTTCAGGTGAAGGAGGCAAACCATTTCTTCTTAAGATATTAGCAACAATGCTTTTAGAAACTGTAATATCAAGCTTTTGCAACTCGCCTTGAATACGTGCATAGCCCCATTCATTTTCGCGAGCTAACCGGCAAACAAGCTGTTCGATATCTAAAGCTATCTTGGGTCTGCCGGGATTAACCTTCCTGCGGTCAGAGTAATCCCACTTTTCATTTTCAAGCTTTCGCTGCCAAGCCAAAATAGTTTTGGGACTAACAATTGTAACAACTTGTTCCATTAAATCTTTACCCATCGCCATGGCAGCATCAATCAGTGTTCGTCGTTCATCGTCCGTAAAACTGATGCGTTTTTTGATCTTGGACTTGAGAATTTTATTTTCCTGACGAAGATATTTGTTCTGAAGCGTCAACTCCCGACATAACAGCCGAGTGATCGTTGCTATAATCGGTACATTTAACCACTTGTTAGCAGTTGTTTGATTCGCTGAATTTTCCATCGCGGAATATTATCATAACTTCTTGACC
>MHXU01000108.1 GCA_001824555.1 Planctomycetes bacterium GWC2_45_44 | reverse complement strand
CTTATCCACCTGCGCAGGCCAATCGTAATTCAGCTTGCCTTCGCTAACCTGCTTAACAAATTCGGCAGGCACCTGACCAAGCGTATTAAGCCCGCTCCGCCAATCGTGGACACGAAACAGATTTTGCGGCACATCGCCAAACATACGCTCGATTTGCTGCGATGTCATAGCTGAATGCGTACCAAGCGCAGGCAGAATATCGGTAAGAGCGTCGCCATAGTATTGCCGCATATATCGCGTAAGTTCACCTGCGCGAGAATAAAATCTCGTTATATCCGGCGGAACAGCAAGAACCTTGCGTTTTTTGCCGAGCTTCTCAAGAGCCGTGAACAGACCTTCTTTGAGGTCTTGTGAACTTAGATTATCAGTTTCACTTCCACGCTTATACAGCAACATAGTTATTTCCTGTTTTTATACCTCTGTGTTCTCTGCGGTTCTGTAGAAAAACCGCGTGGGCTAAAGCCCACCCTACAAAACTCTGTGGCTAATACTTTTTACACGCCGCTGAACGCCGAGAATCCGCCGTCAACGGGAACAACGATGCCTGTAACAAATTTGCCCGCATCGCTCAAAAGCCAAAGTATCGTGCCGACTAATTCATCGGCCTGGCCGAATCGTCCCATCGGCGTATGCTCTACAATCGTTTTGCCGCGAGGCGTTAATTCGCCGGTCTTTTCGTCAGTCAAAAGGAAACGGTTCTGGTCGGTCAGAAAGAACCCCGGCGCAATGGCGTTGACGCGAATGCTCTTTGAATAGTTCTGACACATATGTACGGCAAGCCACTGCGTAAAATTGCTGATGGCGGCCTTTGCAGCAGAATACGCCGCTATTTTCGTCAGCGGCCTAAACGCGTTCATACTCGATATATTCAAGATTATGCCTTCGCCGCGCTGTGCCATACTCTTGCCGAAAACCTGCGAAGGCAGCAGCGTCCCGATAAAGTTCAGCTCAAACACGAACCGAATCGCATCGGCAGGCATATCAAAAAATGACATCTGCGGGGAAGTGGAGGCTTCTTTTTTATTACCGCCCGCGCCGTTTATCAGAACATCGACCGCACCAAACTCATTAACCACCTTTTGGTGAGCCGTGTTCACGCTGTCCTTGTCTAACACATTGCATTTGACGGCTAATGCTTTGCCGCCCTGCTTTTTAATATCATCGGCGATTTTACCAGCGGCCTGTTCATTCAAATCCAGCACAGCAACTTTTGCGCCGGCCTGCCCCAATGCTTTTGCCATAGCGCCGCACAGAACGCCGCCTGCTCCGGTAATCGCTATAACTTTGCCTGATATATCAAATAAATTTTTTACCATTTTTTTATCCCTATCCGATAAAGACCTGTTTAATATGCCGAGCATAAATATTTTCAGTTACATTTTTCGCGACAATATCCTCATACTTTTCAAGAGCGTCAATATACCCCCTGCCAAGTTCCACCGCAACTTTATATCCAACGTGCAGAAGCTGGCGGAAATTCGGATTATAGTTTTTGCACGACTGATTGTGCCGCAAGGCCTGGGCAAAATCTTCGCCTGTCCATTTTTCAACCGTCTGTGGCGATGGAAGTTTATTTCTGTCAATATCTATCACCGTCGCATAAGGTCCGCAAAGCTCATCAAATCGCCCAAACGCCTTTATATACACTTGTTTGGCAATATCAAGCCCATCGCCGCCAGCCATCGCGAGGCCGATAAGCTCCTCAAGCCAGGTTGTGCCGGCAGTCTTAAGATGCAGACCTGCGTCAAATTTCTTTATAGCCTTGTTAATGGCTTTGTAAATTGAAAATTTGTCCGAGCCGGAATGAACGCTCAATTTAAGATTCTTCGGCAGACCAAATTCCTTTACCGCGAAATCAATTACAGCAAGGTCTTCCTCGAATTCCTTTGCGAATTGCGCAACATCGCCGACATAATCAACGCCCTTGTTAAATCGGCCGGTAAATTTTGGCGCGATTGTCTGTGCCGGGATACCCTCATCGGCAATCGCGGCAAGAATAAAAAACATTTCGCTCGGCGTTTGGGGCTGATCCGTTTCATCCATAGAAACTTCGGTAATAAAATTGCCTTCGCCTTTGGCTTTGGCGATATGGCGATATATTTTGCCCGCCTCGAAAACTCCCATCAAATACTTACGGGCAATTGTCTCAAGACGTGTTGTCGTAATATCAAACTTTTCCGAAATACCAGGTATAACTAACGAGCCGGCGTATTTTTTATACTTTCTCACAAACACCGCTACTTCTTTTTCATCGGCGGCCTTGCCAATAAAATCCGCCACATCAAGCGTAAAAAAATCGCTCGCTTCTATAAACGCGTCAACATTTTTCAAGCTGATATGGTCAGCGTCAACACGATACGCCCCGCTCCATCCCATTGCTTTGACGGCAGCATCAGCCTCTCTGCGAACATCCGCAGGGACAGTATGTATGATGGAGTGTTCGCGATTCGACTTGTTCCACACCGGCGTAATCGCAATGCCCTGCTTTTTGGCATTGAGCATCGCCTGCAATTGCGCCTTAGCCTGATGGCCGAACCTGTCGCCAACGCCGAATGAATATTTTTCAAGAATCATAGCCATTCCTATCACCTGAACCTAAAAGTATTTAATTGCTCACATAACGAGCTAATTCTACCATCAGCCCGTCTAAAATGCAAGCACATAATAAAATAATCTCTTAACATCTTTTTTTACAGCAACTTATAAAAAATTGCTTGAAATACAAATTTATATAGTATATAATCGTGCTATGAGTAATTACAAAATCCAAAGCCCTATCGACTCTCGAAACGCAGGCATAAGAAACGAACTGCTGGTGCTGAATATCCTTCGGACGCACGGTCAGATGTCGCAATCCGGGCTTTGCAGACAGGCGGATTTGTCAAGTTCAACGGTAAGTTATATCATAGGCAGGCTGCGTGAAAAAAATCTGATTATCGAAGAGTATGGCCAAAGCGCATCGCGCGGCGCAAAACCGGTATTGATTTCCATAAATCCAACCGGTCGATTCGTCCTGGGTATCGAGATAAATCCGACCGACATATTCGCGGGTCTTTTCGACTTCAACTGCAAACTCACAGAGAGCATCCGCACGACCATAACCGCAGAACAAAATATCGGCGAAATCGTAAAACTCATCGAAATCACCGCACGCGGACTTTTAAGCAAACACAATATCACCGAAAAAATGACAGCGGGAATCGGCCTTGCCGTCAGCGGTTCAATATCTAAGGCCGGCGTAGTTGAGCTTTCAAGCCCGATGGGGTGGAAAGCGGTGCCTCTGCGAGCAATGCTTCAGGAGAGATTCGATTGTCCCGTGAGCGTACACGCCACACGGGTACGCCTGCTGGCCGAGAAAATTATCGACCCAACGCTTACATCGCAAAATATACTGTATCTCAACGTCGCAAACGGAGTCGGCGGACACATCATAAGCGACGGCCGGCTCATTCACGGCACTGACAACCGCAGCGGCGAAATCGGGCATATTGTAATCGACGCAAACGGCCCCAGGTGCGGATGCGGCCACAAAGGCTGTCTGGAGGCCTATATCAGTGGTCCTGCCCTTGCGGCAAAAATACGAAATGACCTTACAACTGCCGATTCACAACTTGTGCCAATGATTGCCGAGGGCGACCTCCCAACTGATGTTCTGGCAAAATGGGGGCAGGCTCTTAAAAATAATGACGCTTATGCGCTGAAGTTGCAGAAATACGTTGCCGATAAGCTCACGCCCATCGCAGCGACAGCCATAAATTGCTATGACCCGGAAGTGGTGATATTGGCGGGCTATGTATGTATGCAATGTTTTGACTATCTTGCCGAGGCTATTCGACGGCATATCGAAACAGATGTATTCGACAACCTCTCACGACAAATCAGCATTATCCCCGCAAAAGCAGGCGATAAAGCGATAATCATAGGTACAGCGTCCGCTATCCTTCGGGAATTTGCCGAACCTGCGTAAGCAGTTTATACCAGTGGGTATATTTAATTGCGCGTTGAACAATTCGTAAGCATTTACACCGGCTTCGCTTGCCCGCGTACAACGGGCGCAATTATTTAAAGCCGTTGGTATTATATACTATTTTTTTCTTGTCCGGCGGGCAATGTGCCGGTAAAATTCCCGCTATGAGAGAAAAAATCACATTTCTACTGTTGCTGTCGGCATTGGCTGTGCCGGTCTGGGCGGTTGAATTTGTCGGGCCGATTGAGCCAAACAATGCAAAGGCATTTGTAATCACCTGCACAGGCCTTATCGACGACGGGCTGTATCAATCCATCAAGCGGCGGGCGAATATCGCTTTGGAAAACGGAGCAGATTATATATTTCTCGAAATCGGCACTTATGGCGGACTTGTCAAAAGCGCAGATGACATCTCCAAATTTCTCATTCTCGAATTAAGTAAAAAAGCTCATACCGTTGCCTATATTACCACCGAGGCAATCAGCGCAGGAGCTATGATTAGCGTTTCCTGCCAGGACATAATAATGAAAGCCAACACCACCATCGGCGATTGCGCTCCTATTACTATGGGCGACAAACTCGAAGGGGTCGAACGCGAAAAAGCTGAAAGTTTCATCCGCGCAGCGTTTAACAGAGCAGCGGAAGCCAATAAATACCCGCCCGCCCTGCTTGAGGCAATGGTCAGCAGACATAAAAAAGTCTGGCAGGTAAAAAATCCGCAAACCGGCCTGTACGAGTATTATGAAGATGAAAAACTTCCGAAAGACGCGAACGCTTATGACATCGCGGGAAAAAATCTGATTGATAATGAAAATGAAATCCTGACGCTGACAGCGAATAAGGCAAAGGAATACGGCGTTGCCAGAGAAGTTGTCGGCGGGATTGACGAGGCTGTCGATTTTCTGGCGAAACGCGACAATGTGAAATTCACGCATAAAATTGTTCGGCTTGAGCCAAACTGGTCGGAGCAATTAGTTAGAATGCTCAACCATCCGACGCTTACGGGCATTCTTTTTATGGTTGGAATGCTCGGCATTTATACCGAATTAAAAACGCCCGGCATCGGTCTGGCTGGTCTGCTGGCGGTAATATGTTTTGTGATACTGTTCGGCAGTAAATATCTTGTGGGTATGGCGACGTGGTGGGAGGCGGCGATTTTCGCGGTGGGCATCGCACTGCTGTTTTTGGAAGTTTTTGTGATTCCGGGATTCGGCGTTGCCGGAGTCAGCGGAATTATATGTATTCTTGTCGGTTTATTTGGGATACTTGTGCCGAACAGGCCTGATGAACTGCCCTGGCCGAGGTACGACCTTGGCGATATGCAGTGGAAAATGTTCAACGACAGCGTATTGGCGATGGGAATCGGGTTTGTCGGTTTTGCGATTTTAGCTTATTTTCTGGCGAAGTTTCTGCCGAAGACAAGCGCGTTTGCGGGTCTTGTGCTGTCACCGGCAATGGCTGGCGAAAAGCTGCGAATTGATTCGACCGCCCCGCCGGAGGAAACAGGCGAATTGAAAGTCGACGATGAGGGAATCGCGACGACAAAATTAAGGCCTGCCGGTCGAGCGAAATTTCGGCAGACGGTTGTCGATGTCGTAACAGAAGGCAACCTGATTGAAAAAGATGAAAAAGTAAAAATTGCTCGTATCGAAGGCAACAAAGTAGTAGTCAAAAAAATCTAATAACTGATAACTGAAAGCTGATAACTATGTTATGGTGGATAGTTTTTGCGATTTTTCTTTTTTTGTTGAGCGCTGCGCTGCTTGTGGCAGAAGTTTTTATTCCGAGTTTCGGCTTGATTACGGTCTGCTCACTGGCGTGTATAGTCGGCGGTTTGGCGATATTCTTCAAACTCAATCCCGTGGCCGGGTGGTGCGGCGTTGCGGTGGCGATTGTTATGATTCCGTCGGTATTGGTTGGCGCTTATAAAATTTTCCCGAAAACAAGTTTTGGCAAATCGGTTTCGCTCGATATGCCCAAAAAGCAAAAAGGCGAAGGAATTTCGGATATTGATGAACTATCCGGTATGCTCGGCCAGAAAGGCGTAACAGCGACTGTGCTAAGGCCGGTCGGAATGTGCGACTTCGCAGGTAAAAGACTTGAATGCGTAGCCGAAAGCGGTTATGTTGACAGAGGAGTAACCGTAGAAGTAATAAAAATTGAAGGAACACAATTAACAGTCAGGGTATAGGGTATAGAAAAAAATGCCCGCTTTCGGCGGGTTCTAAATTTATGAAAGGATTTTAAAATGAATATCGGTAATTTTACTACACTTGCGGAAATGCCAAAACAAATAGCAGTCGGCGGAACTATAATCGGCCTTATAGTTTTATTTATATTCGGCCTGCTGATTTTGTCTTACGGCAGGCTGTGGCTGCAGGCTCTGCTCTCCGGCGCGAGGGTATCGGTTGGCGAACTTATCGGTATGACACTGCGAAAGGTCAACGCAAGCAGAATAGTCAGCGCACGAATTATGGCAGTTCAGGCAGGTCTTGATTTGACCCGCAGGGACCTTGAAAGCCATTATCTCGCAGGCGGACGAGTTGAAAATGTCGTGCGGGCTCTTATCGCAGCGGACAGAGCAAATTTGAATTTGACCTTCAAGGTCGCAACGGCGATTGACCTTGCGGGCAGAGATATTCTCGATGCTGTGCAGACATCCGTAAATCCCAAAGTCATTGACTGCCCCGATGTAACAAAGGGCAGAGAAACTGTTGACGCTGTCTCACAGGACGGCATCCAACTAAAGGCCAAGGCACGCGTAACGGTTCGCACCAATCTCCAGCGGCTTATCGGCGGCGCCACCGAGGCAACAATCGTCGCCCGTGTCGGCGAAGGTATTGTAACAACTATCGGCAGCGCAGTATCGCACAAGAGCGTTCTTGAAAACCCGGACAACATATCAAAACAGGTTCTGGCAAAAGGTCTTGACGCAGGAACAGCATTTGAGATTCTTTCGATTGATATCGCGGATATCGACGTAGGCGATAACATCGGAGCCAAACTTCAGGGAGACCAGGCAAAGGCAGACCTTGTCAGGGCGCAGGCTGAAGCGGAAAAACGCAGAGCTATGGCTGTCGCACGCGAACAGGAAATGAAGGCTCTGGTTCAGGAAAATCACGCGAAAGTCGTTCTGGCCGAGGCGGAAATTCCGCTTGCGATGGCTGAATCGTTCAGAAAAGGCAATCTCGGCATAATGGACTATTACAAAATGAAAAATGTTATGGCTGATACCAATATGCGTGAGGCAATCGCCAAACCGCAGAAAAGGGAAGATTAATTTTTAGCCACCCGGCTTCGTCTTCGACTTCGCCGCGGCAGGCAGATGGCACAGAGATAAATGAATTTTTTTGAAAATATATTGGCGGCCAGGGGCAGAGATTTTGACAAATTTCTGCCGCTGCTGATTGTCGCGGTCGTGATAGTGGTTAATATCATCAAGGTAATTGCGCGCGGAGTAAAATCGCTATCGCAGCAGGGAGGCCTTGAAAACAAATCCGTCCGCCCCCAAAAACCTTCAAGATATATTGATACTCCCGACGATTTCAAAACGATGGAGCAGTTGCGTGAAGAAAAAATCGCACAGATAAGAGCGACTTTCGGAATCCCATCGCCGCAGACAGAAGAAGAATTTGAAGAACCGGAAAAGGAGTTATACGTTGCTCCCGCCCCGCCGCCGATGCCGAAGAAATATATTCAAAAACCGCAGCCTCGCAGAGTTTCAGCAACGGTTTCCCAGCCGGAGATGACGCCCCTTGCGAAACACTATGAACAGCCGAAGCATTCGACGGCAAAACACAAACAGTCTTCGAGTTCATCAAAACCACAAACGCTCACTCCCATAAATGCTGTTTTTTCGTCCGCCGATGATTTGCGGAAAGCCGTGCTGTATCAGG
>MHXU01000107.1:5836-5964 GCA_001824555.1 Planctomycetes bacterium GWC2_45_44 | reverse complement strand
CCGCCCAGTCGCCGCCGCCGATTACGTTGCCCGCGCGGGCAGACGCGATTGCGACTTTGGAATTTTGAAAGAACGACCTGCGAAACGCCGCCGTTACTATTTCCGCGCAGGCCTTGCTCGAACTATAT
>MHXU01000107.1:0-5643 GCA_001824555.1 Planctomycetes bacterium GWC2_45_44 | reverse complement strand
CTGACATTTTTTCATTACCGCCAAAAGTTTATTATAATCGCGAACGTCGCTGATATTTGATTCTATAATTTTTTTAACGCCCGCGGCCTCGAACATACTCGGCTTCGTGTCCGGCTTAAGCGCGTATCCGCACAAATCCGCTCCAAGCATATTCAACCATACAGACAGCCACGAACCTTTGAAGCCCGTATGACCGGTTATCAGAACGGCCTTTTGATTCCAGAATGTTTTGCTTATCGCCATATTTTCCACGGAGCTTTTCCGCTTTGCCAAAGCGATTCGAGATGATTTTTGTCTCTAAGCGTATCCATCGCCTCCCAAAAACCATTGTGCATATACACGGCCAATTGTTTCGTTTTTGAGAGGTGTTCGAGCGGCTCTTTTTCCCACACAATCTGGTCGTTTTTTATCAGGTCAATCACCTGCGGCTCAAGAACAAAAAATCCGCCGCTGACCCATATCCCCTCCGGCTTTTCCTTAAACTTTACCACTCGTTCGTTTTTTATATCGAGAGCTCCGAACCTGCCGGACGTTTGAATGCCGGTTATGGTCGCAAGAGTTTTTTGCTGTTTATGAAATTCGACGAGTTTGCTTATATCTATATCAGCCAGCCCGTCTCCATAAGTAAAGCAGAAAGTTTCATCGCCGACATATTCGGCGACGCGTTTTAATCTGCCGCCCGTCATCGTATCAGCGCCGGTATCAACCAGCGTAACCTTCCACGGCTCGGAGTATTTCTGGTGTATCTGCATTTTGTTTGATTGCATATCGAAGGTAACATCGGACATATGAAGGAAATAATTAGCGAAGTATTCCTTAATCATATATCCCTTGTATCCGCAGCATACGATAAAATCGTTTATTCCGTAGTGGGAATAAATCTTCATAATATGCCAAAGGATGGGCTTTTCGCCGATTTCAATCATCGGCTTTGGTTTCAAAAAGCTTTCTTCGGTAATTCTCGTCCCGAATCCGCCTGCCAGAATAACAGCTTTCATACGACTGTCCGCCAAATATAATATGGGTTTGTATAGCTATTGCGATGGTAACTAAAAAACCATAAATGTCAACAACATACGTCCTCTAACCAGACTTCACAGCCGCGACAATCTCTCGTATCTAACGCCCATCTAAAAGGGTTATCTTAAATTCCTTTTAGTCTTTCATTATTTCGTCGGACTTGTGCTTGATGGCCGATTCTATTTTATCGGTGAACTCCTTGGTGAGGTCGTCCATAGTTTTTTTGCCTTTGTCGCGGTCGTCCTCGGTAACTGTTTTTGCTTTTTCAGCGTCTTCAAGTTTTTTAATCGCGTCCCTGCGTATATTGCGAAGGCTGACTTTTGATTGTTCGCCAAGCTGTTTAGCCTGTGCGGCAAGCTGTTTTCTGCGTTCCTGACTCAACGGCGGAACAGTCAAGCGAACGACTTTGCCGTCGCTCATCGGATTGATGGACAGGTCGCTGGCCTTGATGGCCTTTTCGATATCCTTGATTGATGCGGGGTCAAAGGGCTTGATTAGTATCGTTGTGCCGTCCTGTATGGAGAGCGTTGATAATTGCTTCAAAGGCGTGAGCGTACCGTAGTAATCAACTCTGATGTTTTCGACAAGGCCTGTCGAGGCTCTGCCGGTTCTAA
Source organism: Planctomycetes bacterium GWC2_45_44 (assembly GCA_001824555.1). GTDB lineage: Bacteria > Planctomycetota > Phycisphaerae > Sedimentisphaerales > UBA12454 > GWC2-45-44. Next base: position 4,009 of record MHXU01000107.1, on the reverse strand, counting down.
CGCCCTTAAACTCGCCATGAAGGTGCTCAAGAGCTTTTTCCATTAATATCTTATGTTCGGTTATAATTTTTTGCGTCGGCATAATTTTCCCTGTCAAAATAAGAAATCAAAATTAAGTTTTTACACCTGTCGCTGTCGCTCCAGGCTCTGATTTTATGATACTAATGTTCCGATTTTTTCGCCCATAAGGGCTTTGATGATATTTCCCTTCTGAAAGATATTCAAAACAATAATCGGTATATTATTTTCACTGCAAAGGCTTATCGCGGACTGGTCCATCACGCGCAGATTTTTGCTCAAAACATCGTGATACGAAATTTTGTCGAAAAGTTTAGCGTTTGGATTTTTGTTCGGGTCGTCGTCATAAACGCCGTCAACCTTCGTCGCCTTTATAATCAGATTGGCATCGAGTTCGCTTGCCCGCAGGGCTGCGCAGGTGTCGGTCGAGAAAAACGGATTGCCTGTCCCGCCTGCCAGAATCGCTACTCTGCCGTCTTCGAGATGCTTGATTGCTTTTCTTCTGATGAACGGCTCGCAAATTGCCGAGACTTCTATCGCGCTTAGAACTCTCGTGGGCTGGCCTGCCATTTCGAGGGTTTCCTGCAGAGCGCAAGCGTTAATAACCGTGGCGAGCATTCCCATATAATCTGCGGTGTGCCGGGGTATGTGGCTTTTTTTGCTGAACGTTTGGCCGCGAAGGAAGTTTCCGCCTCCAACGACGACCGCGATTTGCACGCCGAGTTTGTGAGCCTGTATAATTTTGTCGGCAACGGATTCGAGCTGCTCGCCGTCAATGCCGAACCCGCCTGCCTTGCAAAAACTTTCGCCGCTGATTTTCAGCAGCACCCGTTTGTATTTTAATTCGCTCATCCCTGTCGCCTTAACAAACATACAGACATAAAAAAAGCACCGTAATTTACGGTGCTTATTATATTAGCCGATAGCTAATCTTACAAATCTTTTTATTTTGGCTGTTCCGCCTGCGGCTTTGGCTGAATCGGCCAGAACTTTTTCGACCGCAACTTTGTCGTCCTTTACAAATCCCTGCGAAAGGAGGCAGTTTTCGGCGAAATACTTCTTCATTTTGCCTTCGACGATTTTCTCAACCATATTGGCGGGCTTATCCTTCATCTGGTCGGCGGCAAAGGCTTTTTCTTTTTCAATTACATCAGCCGGTATGCCGGAAGAATCCAATGCCAAAGGATTTATGGCTGCAATGTGCATACAAATATCCTTCGCAATCAGGGCAAAAGCGGCATTGTCAGCGACGGCCTGGGTCGAGGTTTCAATCTCAAGCATAACGCCGATTTTGCTGTTGAAGTGGACATAAGTCGAAATCAGGCCAGGCGATGTGAGTTTGTATTTTATATAATCGCCGAGTTCGGTTTTTTCGCCGGTTTTGCTGACGCAATCGGTGAGAATCTGGGAGTATTTTTTGCCGGCTATCGCGGTATCGAGCAGGTTCTCTACTCCTGAATCCGCTGCGCAGGCTGTCATATAACCTTTGAGCGAATCGGCCAGCGCGGCGAAATCATCGCTGTTGGCGGCGAAATCTGTTTCGCAGCACAACGTCGCCATCGAAGCTGTTTTGCCGTCTTCGCTTGTAACGCAGAGGATTTTGCCCTCGGTCGTATCTCTGTCGGCTCTTTTGGCGAGAGTCGCCATACCTTTCTTTCTTAGCAGGGTCATCGCATCTTCAACGCTGCCGTTGGTCTCTTCGAGAGCTTTTTTGCAATCCATCATTCCCTGTCCGCTCATTTTGCGGAGCTTCATAACTGCTGCGGCTGAAATTTCTGCCATAATTTTACTCCTATTTATGAAAACCCCCAGTAGAACTGGGGGCTAAATATTTTTTTATTCCCGTTTATGCGGAAATAACAATTGTTTGTGTTTTATGCCTGGGTTGCGTTTTCATCGGCGGCTGCCGGTGTGGGCACTCCGGCATCCTCGGCTCTGACCAATGAACGTCTGCGCGTTTTGGGTCTGCGTGAATCATCATCTTTTGACGCTGGTTTGTAAGTTGTTTTGGCTTCAGCGACCGCGGCGGCAAGCTGACCCATAATCAGGTCGATAGTCTTAACCGAATCATCGTTCGCAGGTATAGCGACATCGACAAAATCCGGGTCGGAATCGGTATCGATGATGCCGATTGTCGTAACGCCCATTTTCTTGGCTTCTTTAAGAGCGAGCATTTCCTTGCGAGCGTCAACAACCACAATAACGCCTGGTATCTGGTTGAGCTTGCGAATGCCGTCAAGATTTGATTTCATTTTGCGAAGCTCGCGTTTAAGAGTCGAAGCTCTCTTCTTGCTTTCGGATTCGATTGAGCCGTCGTTCGCCATCGCTTCAAGCTCTTCAAGTCTCTGAATTCTTGAGTGAACCGTTCTGAAGTTGGTGAGCGTTCCGCCCAGCCATCGAGTAATGACATAGTGCATACCCGTCGTCTCGGCGGCGGATTTGACAGCCTTGCAAGCCTGTCGTTTTGTGCCGACGAAGACAACATCTCTGCCGCTTGAAACGGTATCAGCAAGAAGTTTCTGGGCGATAAGAATGCCCTTGAGTGTTTCGCGGATATTGATGATGTGAATCATTCCGCGCTTGCTGAAAATGTACGGCTTCATTTTGGGATTCCACCGACTTGCGGCATGACCAAAATGCACGCCTGCATTTATCAAACTACGAGCTAAATCATTTGCCACTAAAGACAACCTCCAAAAACTATAGGTTTAATTTTTTTGCCTTGTTCACATTGAAACGCAAAATTTGAGAACTCAATACCTTACAGTCAGCGGGCGGCTCTGTCAAGATATTTTGTCCACATTTATAGCATGCAAAAAAAGACCCTTGCTGTCGCTATTGTTAAAGTGGACAAAATGTTTGCTTTACTTATCCTTTCCGATTACAATGACCAACTGTTATTGTCCTGTATTTGACAGGTTATTTGGATTGGAGAAGAAATGGAAGAAAGAAGAAGCGGGCGGAGTTTGTGCCTTTTTCTCACGACAGCGTTGTTTTGCGTGATGAATGCGACAGGGTCGCCGGTAACGCAAAGCTATGGTGTATTTGATGTTACGTTCTATAATGCCGGCGATGGCGATGGCTATGCCACCGGTCAGCAGGATTGGACTGCCCAGCAGATGGCTGACGTTGCCGCCTCATTAGCTGTCTGGCAGGGAAACATAGGCAATACTGCCGGTCGGCAGGTGCAGATGCACGTTTTTTGGAATGAACTGGATTCCTACGGCACCAATGTTTTGGGCGGCTCGGCAAGTTACAGAGTCGGCGATGGCACTACGATATGGAATTTGGGCGAGTATGTCTGGAAAGAAAATGAAAATTTCGGAACGTCCTCCTACGGTTTTGATACCGTTATTCAATATGATGTTACAGCGGCAGGGCTCGGCTGGAATTTTGGCTCGACTGCTCCGACAAGCGGGCAAATAGATTTTAGAAGCGTAATCACACACGAAATAGGCCATTCGCTCGGTTTTGACACCTCTTACGACAAGGATTATGACGATTGGGGCTGGTTCTATACCGGTTCGGGAGGACAGGGAGATTACTATGGCCTGACAGCGTGGGAAAAAAACCTTGTTGACAGTGCCGGCAACAGAGCGTTAAGCGGCGGCACAGGAACGCCGGGCAATTTCAATGAGCTGGATAATCCCGTTTATTTCGATGGCGCAAATGCTGTCGCTCTCTATGGCGGCGACGTGCCAATTTATGCCCCGGCTGTTTACAGTGCCGGTTCGAGCCTTTGCCATTTAGACGAAGCAGTGCTGGGCGGTCTTTTGATGAGTCCTTTTGTCGCTAACGGACAAATGATTCGAACCGTCTCCGACCTCGAGTGGGCAATTATGAAAGATATGGGCTGGAACATCATACCGGAGCCTGCCTCAATTTTGCTGTTTGGTATAGCCGCTTTCTGCTATAATGCCAAACGATGCAAGAAGAGCTAAAATACGTTGTTTTTGAGACGAAGGCTGGTTTTTTCGGACTTTTGGCTGAT
>MHXU01000106.1:5890-11601 GCA_001824555.1 Planctomycetes bacterium GWC2_45_44 | reverse complement strand
CTCTTCAAACGCGGCATAGAAGTCGGACAGGTTTTCAAGCTTGGCACAAAATACAGCGCAAAACTAAACGCGAAATTTTTGGATAAAGACAGCGTCGAAAAGCCCTGCGTAATGGGCTGCTACGGAATCGGCATAAATCGTATCGTCGCTTCCGCGATTGAAACGCTCTACGACAAAGACGGCATAATCTGGCCGATTAACATCGCGCCTTTTGAGGTTATTATAGTGCCTGCCGGGCCAGGCGAGGAAATTGCCAGAGCTTCGGAAAAAATTTACGATGGTTTGACTGCCGCAGGCGTTGAGGTTCTTTTAGACGACAGGGACGCACGCGGCGGCGTAAAATTCAAAGACGCTGATTTAATAGGAATACCGCTCCGCATTACAATCGGGGCAAAATCTCTGGCTGAAAACTGCGCGGAAGTTAAACTGCGAAGAGAAAGCGAAGTCAATAAAATCCCAATGGCCGATGTTAAAGAAAAAGTCCTGCGGATTATTGAAAAACTCAAAGGCGAATGCGCGTAAAAATCTCCACCACCCGCCGCCGCTAAAGCTGCGCCGTCGCCTATGTTCTGAAGCAACAATTTCAGTTAATGGTCGGAATTTTCTTCGGGAACGTAATCGTCCGGCTCGTCAAATTCGACGGGCTTGTAGCCGGGCTGCTTTGACTTTTCGAGTTCTTCCTCGAAAGACTGGACAATTTTGTCCTGAAGGAACTGCCTGCACTCGGCGTTGATTGGGTGAGCAATGTCGGCGTGCAGTTTCATTCTGCCTTTGAAATCCTTTTTGGCTCTGTCCTCGTTAAGCGATGCGCCGCAATTGTTGCAGAATCTCGCTCTAAGGTGATTTTTTCCGCCGCACTTCGGACAATGGTCGCTCATTTTTCTTGAAGGCATAGCAACAAAATGACCGCTTGTTCCTTCGATGACTTTGATGTCGCGAATGACAAAATCATTGTCGATAGTCATCGAGCAGAACGCCTTCAACCGCTCATCCTTGTTGTCGATAAGCTTTACTCTAACTTCGGTAATTTCCATAATTGCCTCACAAAACTACCACTGGTTGTCGAAAACGATAATACAATTGCAGTCAAACGTATTTATGATTTCGCGTTGTAATAAATCGGTGTTGCAGTAGTCTTTGTTGTCAATTATCACGAACATCGCACAGCCGCTCCCGCTCAAAGCGACAGGCAGCCGGCACAACTGTTCTATCTTTACCTTTAACAGAGCCAAATCATTATTGAGCAAAAAACAGGTTTTTGCAAGCATATTCGCACACATTTTTGTTATTAAATCAACTCTGTTTTTCAAAAGAAGAGGTTTTATCTGCTGTTTTAGAGCTTCAAATAGCGGCAAATCCGCCTTGAAATTGTCGTAAATCATTTTAGTAGAAACATTTATGTTCGGCATAATCAAGATCGCCGCAAACTGGAAATTTTTGTCTATTTTTGTAAAAGTTTCTCCCCTGCCCGTGCAATATGCCATCGGGCCGGCCAAAAAAAATGAAACATCGCTGCCAAGTCGTGCGGTGAGTTTTTGCAGTTGGCCGTCGGCCAGAGGGTTGTTGTGGATTTTGTTCAGAGCCAATAATGTCGTTGCCGCATCACTGCTTGCGCCGCCGAGGCCTGTGCCTGCCGGGATATTTTTTGTGAGAGTGATTTTTATTTCGGGCTGTTCGCCGATTTCCTGATAGAACATTTCTGCCGCCTTGTGAACGAGATTTTCCCGCCCTCCCGGCGACCATAGGCCATTACAGATAAGTTCGATGCCCTCTTGTTTTGTTCTCTCGAAAAGCAGCTCATCATAAAATGTGATTTTATGCATTATCGTTTCGAGATTGTGATAGCCGTCGGGGCGTTTGTCGGCAATCAGGAGCGCAAGATTTATTTTGGCAGGAGCTCTGGCAAGCAGACCGGCCGCGACAGATTCAAACTGCGGTTTTAATTCTTTTGGTCTATCCATTATGTTCCGGCAAAAAATGAATTATAAGTTCTTCGTTCTGAACGGTTATTTTTTCGATTCGCAATTTTGAACTGTTGATTTTGAAAACGGGGTCGATTTTGCCGGTGTGCAGAACGGCATTGATAAATTCGTCTGTTTTTCCCATTTTAAAATTTTCACCCAGAGCGGCGATGATTTTTTTCTTTATCATCTCGGCGGCGAAAGGCAAGGAACTTCTGCCAACCTGAAATTTATCGGCATCGAGCAATAATTTACCATCTTTATCAATTTCAGGCTCAATCGCCATCGAGGCAATCAAATTAAATCCGCTATAATTTGTTCTGGCGATTATTACGATTTGGTCTTTTTTGAAATGGGCAGACAAGTCGGATAAGCCCGCTTTGGCAAGGGCGTTCGGGTCGATGTGCCTTGCCAGAATTTCATTTATGCCCGCCTGTGAAAGCTCCAAATCAAAAGGTTTGCCGTACTGCGATTCGTTGTGCAGCCTGGGCATAATATAATTTGAAAGATACAGACTAACCTGCTCGCCTTCGACAGGCCTGACTATTCGAAAATCGGCGGGCGTTTTGAACAGGTCGATAATCCACAGCCCGATAAGAAAAATAATAAATGTCAAAACGAAAAGGGCTGCTCTTTTAACATACAGTCCCCTGCGCTGTCGCGTAGGCTCTGAAGCCTTTATTTTTTCAGAATAATTTTCCATTACTTTCTTGATTAAAAAACAGTTATCAAGTATCAATTATCGATTATCAGTTTTATATTCAGACAATATATTATCGGAAAGGATTATAATGGCAAGTCATTTCGCAGATCGGCTGTGCAAGGCGGTTGGCAGCAAAAAAACCGCTCTGACAGTGGGTCTTGACCCTGTGTATGGTCGTCTTCCGCTGGCGATACGGGGCAAAAAGGGATTAGATAACGGCAAAAACGCCGCGCAGGCGATTGACGCGACGTTCGATTTCAGCTTGAAGGTTTTGAGAATCGTCGCGCCGCACGTCCCCGCGGTAAAAATAAATATAGCCTACTTCGAACAATATCTGTGGGAAGGCATCGAAAGTTATTATTCGCTCGTCAACGAGGCGCAGTCGCTTGACATTGAAGTAATCGGCGATGTAAAACGAGGCGACATCGGCCATACCGCGCAGAGCTATGCTCTGGCGCATCTGCAAAATCCCGAATTGGAAGGCTTTGAAGATGTTTTAGCTCCTGACGCTATTACAATTAACGGTTTCGCCGGTTCGGACGGCATAATTCCGTTCGCAGAGGTTGCCGATAAACAGGGCAAAGGCGTTTTCGTCTGGGTGCGGGCGAGCAATCCATCGGCAGCAGTCATACAGGATTTCGCCGACGCAGCAGGCGTGAAAATGTATGAAAAACTCGCCGAAGTCGTCGCGGAAATTGCAAACCAGAAAACCAGAATCGGCACAAGCGGATACAGCAATATCGGAATGGTCATCGGCGGAACGAGCGGAAGCCAGACAACCGCCCTTCGCGAAAAATATAAAAACGTATGGTTTTTAGTTCCCGGCTTCGGCTCGCAGGGCGCAACCGCGGCTGACTGCGTAAGATTCTGCAAACCTGATGGCACGGGCGCATTGATTAACGCATCGAGAACGATTATTTACGCTTATGAAAATGAAAAATATATTGCGCAGTTCGGTGACAACTGGGAAAAGTGCATCGAACAGGCCGTAATCGACGCGAAAGTGGAACTGGCGAAAGCAATGCAGTAAAACAGCGCGTAGGGTGGACAGATTTTCTGTCCACGCGTTTCAAGTTTGTGAGTTGTAGGGTGGGCTCTTAGCCCACGCGGTTTTTTGTCATTCCCGCGCAGGCGGGAATCCAGTTTTGAGTTTGGTAATTTAGATTTGTTTAGGATTTAGAAATTAGGATTTAGAGTTTTGTCTGATATGTTAGAAAATAAAATTGTCGTAGTGATGGGTCTTGGCGTGTTTGGCGGCGGAGTCGATACCGCCAAATTTGCCGCTCGCTTCGCCAAAAAAGTTATCGTAGCCGATAAAGGCGATGAAAAAAAATTAGCAAACTCGCTCAAGGAACTGGCGAGTTTAAAAAATGTCGAATTTCATCTCGGCGAACATCGTCTTGAAGACTTCACAAATTCAGATGTCATAATCGTCAATCCCGCCGTTGACGAAAACAACCAATATATAAACGCTGCGAAAAAATCCGGCGCACTTATCACATCGCAAATAGAAATTTTCTTCCAGCTCTGCCCCGCCAAAATCATCGCCATCACCGGCTCGAACGGCAAAAGCACAACAACGGCATTGACGGCTCATTTGCTTGCGAATACCAAAAGCAGCCTCTACGACAGAGTTTTCCTTAGCGGCAATATCGGCAACAGACCTTTGCTCGAAGCATTGGAACAAATAAAAGCGAACGATATTGTCGTTCTTGAGATTTCGAGTTTTCAGCTTGAACAATTAGCGAGAATTAAAAAGTCGCCTTATATTTCCTGTATGACCAATCTCGCCCCCAATCATTTGGACAGGCACAAGACAATGGCCAATTACGCCGCGGCGAAGGAAAACATTTTCCGTTTCCAAAACGCCGGCGACTTCGCCGTTTTAAACGCTTATGATGAGCAGTGCCTGAAGTGGTTTGAAAAATATAAAAATACCGGCAGAAATTGCGTCTTGTTCGACAGGGAAAAATTAGACAGCAAATTAACGGCTGATTTTAAACTGCCCGGCAGAGCTAATCGCGAAAATCTCGCCGCCGCCGTTGAAATGTGCAGATGCGCAGGATTGAAAGACCAACAATTATTTGACGCAATCGGATCGTTTAAATCGCTGCCGCACAGACTTGAGCTTGTCGGTACGGTCAGCGGCGTAAAATATTATAACGATTCAATCGCGACAACGCCAGAAAGCACGGTAGTCGCCATCGAGGCGTTTACAGAGCCAAAAATCTTAATCGCGGGCGGCTCTGAAAAGGGACTGCCTTTCGACGAAATGGCTAAGGCAATCAGCGGCAAACTAAAAGCCTTAATCCTGATTGGCGTAACAGCCGACAAAATCGAGCAGGCAATCCGCAAGACCGGCAAAGTCCCGCCGATTTACAGAGAAAAAACTTTACAGGATGCGGTGAACAGAGCGAGGGAACTTTCGACGGCGGGCGATGTGGTTCTGCTCTCCCCTGCCTGCGCGAGTTATGATATGTTTGTGAACTTCGTCCAGCGGGGAAATATGTTCGCAGATTTGGTCGCGAAGATGAACGTCGAACATTGAACATTGAAGACAATCCCTAAAGGCTTGTACCCGCGCAAGCGGAGATTGAAAAATCAGAGCCGCGACAGTAATGGAGCGGTATTTCCTTGCTTCTTTTCTGCGGATAACTGATAACTGAATTACTGATAACTGTTTTATACTGAAAGGATACAATTATGCAGGATGACCACATTATTCTCGGCGTTCATATTACCGACAGAATCAAGCATGTCGGCGGCGTGCAGCAGGCTTTAACTGAATATGGCTGCTACATCAAGACAAGATTGGGATTGCACGAGGCCGGCAAGGATTTTTGCTCGCCGAACGGACTGATGCTGCTTGAGCTTGTCGGTGATGTAAAAAAATGCAATGAACTGGAAGCCAAACTCTCCGCCATCGAAGGCGTAAGCGTCCAAAAAATGGTCTTTGAACACTAATTTAAAATAAGACACCAAATATCAAAAATAAAAAACTTGCGCATTTGTCCTATTTTTTTTAGGGCGATTTTGAGGAAAACCAG
>MHXU01000106.1:0-5879 GCA_001824555.1 Planctomycetes bacterium GWC2_45_44 | reverse complement strand
AACCAGCATTTATAGGCATAAAAATCGCTTATGGATATTAAAGGTCTGCAAGTAAATTGCAAAAAATTGAAAGTTTTTGCGATTTTTTAACGGTTTTTGAGGATTTTTGAACGATTTTTGACGGATTTTAACAAGTTTTGATGAGTTTTGAGGGTGGTTTTTGCAAGTTTTATTAAGGAGTAAACAATTCGTCTTTTGCCGAAGGGCAAAAGAGCAATTCAGTTATCAGTTATCGGTTATCAGTTGTGGAATCGGCAAGGCCGATGAGATTTTATTTTTTTTAGACCTGTCTTCGTTGAAGCTACGACAAGGCAAGCGGGATAACTCGCCGCGATGCGCGTCGCAGCGGGCAGGATTTTTTTATGCGGGGTTGACAAAGAGACCCAATCGGTAGAAAATGATAAAAGCAGTTATCAGGAACTCGGTTATCTGTTATCAGTAAAGGAGCCGCCTACGGCGATGCTATTTTTTTAAGCGGACAATTTAGGTTGAGGTTGAAAAGAAAAAGAGATAGAATAAGTCAGTTATCAGTAATTCAGTCATCGGTTATCAGGAAAAGAAGGTAGAACACAGAATATAGAATTCAGAAGACAGAATGTGGAATCGGCTCCGACTTCGACGCGACAGGCGAAGAACCACGAAGAAAAAATGTTAGTTGACGAACGTCAATCAATGGCAGGGAAGAGTTCTTAATTTTTAGTTTTTAATTTTGAATTGTCCCAGATGAGATAGCCGAAGCGGACATCTCACGGGGCAGGCAGAGAGAAAATTTTACAGAAAAGTCAAAAAGGTGAAAAAAATAGTTTTGAAAATTTAAGAAAACAGGAACAGGGAAGAAATAAGTGATTTTGAATTGTTAGTTGCAGAGAAACATTTTAAAATGGGCGGTTGTTCCCATTTGTTCCAAGTCAAGATGGCTAACCTCTCTAATGAAAAAGGTCGACAATGAAAGCGATTAAAGTAGTTATAACAGACTTAGATGACACTCTATGGGATTGGGTAGACATTTGGTATCAGTCTTTCAAGGCACTGCTTGACCAACTAGTAAAAGATAGTGGTATCGCAGAAGACATCTTACTTGGGGAGTTTAAAACCGTTTTCACGAAACACAAAACTACAGAGTACGCCTTTGCTATCGAAGAATTACCATCACTTCAAAAAAAACACAAAGGAGAAGACTTAACGGTTCTATACGCTGAAGCTATTAAAAAATATCGGGAAGGAAGAAAAGCATCGCTTCGTACTTATCCAACGGTTTTGGGGACACTGATAACCCTTAAGAAAAAGGGAGTTTTGCTTGTTGGATACACAGAGTCAATGAGTTTTTACACTCGATATCGTTTGCGGAATATAGAATTAGATTACTTTTTTGATTATCTGTATTCACCAAAAGACCACGAATTCCCAGAGAACATAGATCCTAAACGAATTCGATATTATCCACCAGAGCATTATAATCTACGAGGAGTTATTCATCGTTTTACACCTGTCGGAAAACTTAAGCCTTCCCCGGAAATATTAAAGGAAATAGTAAGGGACATAGGTGTTGCTTCAGAACAAGTCATTTATATTGGCGACAAGTTACACAAAGATATTTCAATGGCTAAAGATGCCGGCGTGATCGATGTCTGGGCTAAATATGGCGAAGCCAAAGATCGTAAAGAATACGAACTTCTTCGCAAAGTAACTCATTGGTCTCAAGAGGATGTACAAAAAGAGAAAGATACAACAATCGCAGATGTTACACCAACTTATACTTTGGAAAAATCATTTTCTGAGATACTCGAACATCTTGAATTTGCTTCTTTTGTAGATACAAAAAAAGATAATCTTGATTTGGTGGTTTCTATCTGGAAGAAAACGGTCGATGTGCAGCAACACTTTAATGATATGGAACTAAGAATAAGAAATTTTGCGATAACCGTTATGTTGGCGGCAATAGGCGCAGCAGGTTTCTCTTTGAGAGAGCATTTCAATGTTCAGGTTTTTGGATTGCAAATTCCATTAGCGGTTATATTGATGCTTGCAGGTGCCTTTGGTTTAATACCGTTATGGTTTATGGATAAACACTGGTATCATAGATTACTTTATGGTGCGGTAAAACATGCAAGTAAAATCGAACAACGTCATAGTCAACACTTGCCAGAAATAGGATTATCACAAACCATCAAGGAAGAAAGCCCTCTTAGGTTATTGGGATGGGAAGTTCATACTACTGTAAAAATTGATTTATTCTATATTATGGTTGTAATTATATTACTTGTAGGTGCAGGCATGCTATTTTTCAGTAATCCGGTCTTATTAAAACAGCAAAAAGCAGAAACGCCTATAGATACTAATCAGTTTGTTCAATGCCCTGAAATAATTTTACGACAACCTAATGACACAAACAAGCCTTCTTCCAAATTATTAGGGATACAGAAACAAATTAAATCAGATAGTAATGTTGGCAAATAATAGAAACAAATAGAGGTCATTGGGACGGCTGAAAAAACTTTTTGGTTTTCATTTTTTAAGTATGGGGTATCGCCGATGGCGAATCGATGTTGAGGGAGATGGAAATAAGATGAGAAAAGTGGGAAGGGTGAGAACGTGGGAAAAGAATTTGAAATCGCAGAATTGAGATTTGAGAAGAGATTGCCACGGCCTGCAAGGCAGGCCTCGCAATGACACTGACCCTGCTATACAAGATGGCAGGGCTAAGCCTGAAAATAAAATCGAAAATAGAAAGTTGAAACAGTATTCAACCATTTTGTTGACATCAACAAAATGGTAAGATTTGCGGATAAAAGTAAGAAAAAATGGATTCCCGTTTTCACGGGAATGACAGAAGAAGTTAAAAACTAAAAGTGAAAAACTGAGGAATCGCCTTCCGTCTTCGGTGCGCTTCTGTCTTCGTTAAAACTACGACAAGACAGGCCGCCGCGACAGGTTCGGCGATGAGGTTTTATTGACCCCACCATAGTGATGGTGGGGCTAAACGCGAAAAGTGGCGGGGGATTGGAGAAAATAAGCGGTAAGAGCCGATAATTCTATTATATAGTTTGCGCGGCGTGTTTGCGCGCTTATAATGTTGAAATCATATATTTTATCGGACTTTATTGAGGTTCAGAAGTTGAAAGACAAGAATAAAAATTTGAGCAAAATCGCCTTGCTGGTTTTCGGGCTGGCGGTAACTGTTGTGCTTTTCTTCAGTTGCGTAAGTTTCAATGCGGGGGATTTCCCCAGTCAATACGTCTGGCCGAATAACGAGCCTGTGGCGAACTGGTGCGGAAACGTCGGGGCGTTTGCGGCGTATTATCTGATTTATTATGTCGGGCCGGGCGTTTTTGTGCTTTTAGCGGCTCTGACGGTTGCTGTCGTCTGGCGGCTGTGCGGCAAGGAAATCGACCAGCTCATTCTCCGCATAGCGGGAATAATGCTCACAACAGCGGCGGTTTCGTCAGTTATTTTTATGCTCCGGCCATATCCGCAGGGGGCATTGCCAATCGGCAGCGGCGGAGTACTCGGCAGCGGAATTACGTTCTTTTTGAAGGCTAATTTTTCGCTTCTTGGTTCGGTGGTAATTGTGGCCAGTAGTCTTATTGTCGGAGCGATTCTGCTTGCTGATACGCTGGTGATTTTGACTCTGCATCTGCTCGGCGTGTTTTTCGCAAGGTTATTCGGAATGTTCGCTCCGGCCTGGTACGCGGCTCGGCAGCAATCACAGGCCGTTGCCAATATCTGGCAGAAACTCAACGCAAGAAAACCCGAACCCACAGTGGCGGAATTGATGGCGCAGGAAGCCGACCACATCGAACAGCAGCAGGCAGTCGAGCCTGAACATCACGAAACCATAAAAACCGATGAGGCGATTGAAACTCATCTTGAAAAGAAAACGGCTGTTCCTGCTCCTGTCGCAGCGGCGGCGATTGCGGCGGTTAAGAAACAGGAGCCGGAGCCGATTTATGAAGCTGAAGCTCTCGGCAGTTATTTGCTGCCCGGCTTAGATTTGCTAATCGAGCCTGAATATTGTTTCGGCGAGGTTCAGGAAAAAATTATTAAGGCGAAGTCCGCGGCTCTTGAAAAAGTTTTGACGGAGTTCGGAATCGAAGCGAATGTTGTGGGCGCTGACCCTGGTCCTACGATAACGATGTTTGAGATGGCTCTTTCACCCGGCGTGAAGGTCAGCCAGATATCTAATCTTTCAAATGATATTGCCCGCGCATTGGGCGCGCCGGCGGTGAGAGTTGTTGCACCTCTGCCCGGCAGGCACACAATCGGAATTGATGTGCCGAATAGCCAAAAGGAAACTGTAAGATTAAAAGACCTTGTTGTACGCGCCGGCGAATCGTATCGCAAAATGCACATACCGCTGTTTCTCGGAAAGGACTCATCCGGCCGCGCTCTGGTTTCTGATTTAACGAGTATGCCTCACCTTCTTATTGCCGGTACGACCGGTTCCGGCAAAAGCGTTTGCATAAACAGTATTATTATGAGCATAATGCTCACGAAGCGGCCTGATGAAGTTAAATTAATTCTCGTTGACCCGAAGATGGTTGAGATGACGGCGTTTGCGAAGATTCCGCATCTGATGGCTCCGATAGTAACGGAGGTCAGCAGAGCCGAGCAGATTCTCGAATGGGCAACTATGAAGATGGACGAGCGGTATTCGCTGCTGGCCGAGGCTGGCGTGAAAAATATCGCGGGCTACAACGCTCTTGGCACTGAAGAAGTGGTTCGCAGATTTAATCCGCAAAGCGTTGAAGAGGAAGCGAGAATTCCGAAGAAACTTCCGTATTTTGTTATTATTGTTGACGAGCTTGCGGATTTGATGATGACCGCGTCGAAGGAAATAGAAGCGTTCATAGTGAGACTTGCGCAAAAGAGCAGGGCGGTCGGCATTCATATTATTCTGGCGACCCAGCGTCCGCAGGCGACTGTCGTAACTGGATTGATAAAATCGAATATGCCTTCGCGAATCAGTTTCCGCGTAGCATCGAGAATGGATAGTCGAATTGTGCTTGACCAGAATGGTGCAGAGACGCTGCTTGGGCAGGGCGATATGCTGTTCCTTAAACCCGGCACAAGCGATGTTGTTCGTGCGCAGGGCGCGTATGTTGACGATATTGAAGTCAAAAAAGTCGTCGCTCATCTGATTGAGCAGGCAGAGCCGCAGTTCCATCCTGAATTGATGCAGCTTAACAGGATTGATACTACCGAGGCTTGCAAGGACGAGATGTTTGACGACGCGGTCAGAGTGGTTCTTGAATCGAAGCGCGGAAGCGTTTCGCTTTTGCAGCGTAAATTGAGCATCGGCTACGCTCGCGCGAGCAGAATTATCGAGGCGATGGGAGCTTCGGGTCTTCTTGGTGAATATAAGGGCAGTCAGGCTCGCGAAGTTATGATGACGCTTGAAGAATACGAGCAAATGAAAGCTCAAATGGCAATAGACAAACATAACGGCTTCAGCGATATGCAGGACGATGAGCCGATTGTGGAATATGACCAGGCCGATGACGATGACGACGATGATAATGACAGCGGCGATGCCGGTCGTCCGCAGCATCAAATTAAAGAAGTTGAATACGATAATAACCCTGTTGATGAGGAAAGTCTGACGAAATCGTAAAGTTAGGGTATAGGGTTTAGGGGATAGATTCCTAAATCTAAGCACTAAACCGTATAACATATTATTATGACGGAAAATATTTCAAATAACACCAAGCAATGCCCTTATTGTGCGGAGGTGATTCTTGCGGCGGCGATAAAGTGCCGATACTGCGGCGAATTTTTGAATCGGCCGTTAAAAACTGCCGCGCAAAATGCAGACGCTCAATCGGCGGATTCGCAAAAACAGCCCGCAAATATGGCGTTCGAGGCAAATCCTTCGATTTGGT
>MHXU01000105.1 GCA_001824555.1 Planctomycetes bacterium GWC2_45_44 | reverse complement strand
TTTCTGTAACCGGCGAGCCCATCATAAAATTGCCGGCTTTCAGCAAAACCAATTTCATGCCGATACTATTAATAATAGTTAGTTCGCAATTAGCCATTTATGTTAATCTCTGAAACGAAAAGAAAACAATTTTGAATTTTTCATTTTAAAGGTAATCTTAACAGGCACACCATTTAGTTCACGTAATTTTCTTTCCGGCCAATTAACTTTTTTATCAATCATATCTCCCGCTAACCGCTCGGAAATCAAATGCCGCTGACAATCCTCAAGAGCATCCATCTGTACCTGCATATACCCATCAGATTCGGTTTTACAATTTATTTCCAGGGCATTACCGGAAAAAATCAGCGGTTTTGTAAAAACAAAACCCTCCTGCGAATCGGCGTCAACTGAAACAAATCCATCAACTCTCAAAACTGCTCGAGTTATAGTCCCGCCATACTTGGTAAGACTATAAGGCTGATTGTGTTTTTTTTCAATGCCGCGATAATAAATCCATATTTCGTCTCCCCTTATTACCTGCCCCACACAGGTATGAATCATTCCGCTGTCAAACGCCGCTGTTTTACCCAATTCAAGAAACGGTTTGCGGTCAATTCTATTCCATGTGATTCCATCTCTGCTTGTGGCAAGCTGAGGAATAAGAACGTCTTCGGTATGATGATAACAGCTTGTAATAATAATATACACATCATCGGCACGTGCATATTTAATCGCGGCGGAATTATAGAAGTCCATGTCTGGCGGGTCCTTTTGGTCAAACGAAAGCACGGTCTCCACAGGCGGCCAGTTTAAGAAATCCTCCGTCTCGCTTCGTCCTACTGTTCTCAAGACATTGGGATTGCGAATCGGCACATTATGTCTTACATAGCAGACATATTTCTTGATACATCCATCCCAAAAACATACATTCTGAGTATCACATTGATTTCTTAATAAATAGCCATCATAAGTTGACCAATTGACCCCGTCGGAAGAATACGCTCCAAAAAGACCATCGGCATGAATAGCATACACCATCTTGTATCTTTGGGCATATTCTGCCACAGAATCCTTAAAGACTGTTCCGCCGTGATATAATTTGCCCTCATTTGGAAAAACGATATTATTCGCATTTGAGCCACGAAATGGGATTTTCCCTATTGTCGGCTTTCTCCAGACTAATCCATCTTCAGATTCAGCATAACATAAAAAACCCATTGCTTTCATATCATTGTCTTTTGCGTATGATTCATACCACATTTTGTATACGCCATCATCATCCATAACGGTACAATATGGCCCTACCATTATGTCTTCCCATGGACAATCGGCAATAATAAGTTTCTCGTGAGTCTTCACGGGAGAATTTACGGCAAATTTTATTCCGCTGCTTTTATCTATTAGATAATCATCTATGAAAAGCTGCCGGCTGCTTCCTATATATATCACTTTGGAATCCATATTATTTTCAAAACTTAAGCTAATCTTTAATGCTTTTTTTGGCTCTGCAGATTGCATCAATATACTCATCAGGCACATTTTTTATACTGCCATAGTAAAACAGGCGTTCGACATACAGCCAGACATATTCGTCTGAATATTTAAACGCATTTTTCAAAGACATTTCAATTTCTTCGGGCTGAAAATAATTTCGTGAAAAATCCTTGTTGTTCCAGCCTGGATATTCTTTTCTACCGTCGGCGGGATAATCATCGCGATTTTTCCCATCGAGCCAGTTGGCATCGAGCCAGATGCCGAAACCGCATTGGTAAACTTTCGAATATTTTCCCTTGTCTGAAACAAACGGCAAAACTTTTTCACGAACGGCTGCTCGTCCATTTGCGAATTCTTTGGCTCGCAAAAAGAAATAGGCGTTTTCCCAACCATCGACAATTTTCACTTTTGGTCCTGCGGCTTCAACCATTCCATTCAAGAAAGGAGAAAGCAATCCATAATCAGCGTAGTGCAATTTATTCGGGTCGCTGCTGCATTTGGGAAAATTATTGCCTCTATTATCAGTGGTTTCATACCAATAATTTGCCGAATGTCCAAAGGCAAGCAGAATAGTAATCTCCGGATATGCGTTCTGAAAAGCCTGCATTACTTCGGCACCGCGTTTTCTAACCTGTGCGGCATATTCGTCAAAACTTTTTGTTTTTACATCTCTTTGTTTTTGATAGTTCCATAAGGGCGTTTCATATTCTTCCGGGTCAAAGAAAACCCCTTTAAGTCCGCCTTCTTTGGCAATTAAAGCGGCCAAACCAACATTGTTCAAAACAGCATCATAAGAATCGAACCAATCAATATCTCCGGGTGTTACACAAAGATATACAAAATTGTCTGTAAATTTTTTAAATTTCGTATTTTTGAAACTGTCGATGGAACTTTGTATTTCATCATGCGTGAAAACACGATTGCTCCAGCTTCCCCATGTGAAGTCGAATTTACGCGGTCTGCCGTCCAATAAAGACAAGTGAGCGTTTTTAGACCTGATCCCGAATGTCCAGCCGTCAAAAGGCGTTTGTTCCATCTGTTCTACGATTTGGGGCAGTGAATTTACGTCCGGCTTATCTATGCCGACATAAATTAATTTTTTTTCTGCATGAGCGGTCGAAAAAGATATGCAAAAAGCGGCGATTATTAAGATAACGATTCTGTTGCAATTCATAATTTGTTTCCTTTCGATATTACAGTTAGTTTTATCTCACGTCAAACGCGAATATATGGGCAGCATTAGCTGCTCCCCATGTTGACTCCGGCACAAACCTGATTCCTTTTGTTTTAACCGAAACTGGAATGCACACCAATCTTTGATAATTATTATCCTCGCTAAATACAGTTTCCCATTTGCCGGTTTCTGTTTGAGTTTCAATTTTAAATTCTTTGATAATGGTTTTAGGCACGCCATACGGCTCTATATTGAGCGGATAGTAGCATCTCAACGCCATGTTCTTGCGATTAAGGTCGCTATCGAATATCAGGCGAACCTGTTTTATATTTTTTGGCTCATTGAAAGAATATTGAATCCATGAATCTAACTTTCCTACCCATCCATTATTATTATTACCTATAGGCCGATCAATTCCATTTCTTAACGGTTCAGGATCGCTTTCTGATGCTGTCAATTCAGCTTTTCGTGATAATTCCGGAATAGGCCGAGTACGCCATGGAATATAGCAATCATCTTCCATGAGTATTTGCTGCAATTCTTTTATATGATTATTGTAAACTCCTCTTGGTGTTGTCTGTTTTCGCAGAACGATAGACACGGCTGTTCCAACTGCCTGACCGATAATGGAACATGTCCGCATTACACGAGTTGAGCTTAAAGCCACGTGAGTAACACTTATATTTCGGCCTGCGAACATAAGATTTTCAATATTGCGAGAATAAAGGCTTCTATATGGGATGCCATGAGGAGAGGGAGCAGGATGAAAGATAGTTGGTTCCCCAGGATAATTAAAACCAAGAGGATTATGATCATCCATCGGCCAGCCGGCGTAAGCTACTATATCATCAAATCTTCCTTCCGCACGAACATCGTTTTGCGTAAGAATATGGTCGCCGACATAACGCCTGCTTTCACGTTTGCCTGGCAGAAAACCGACCCAGTCCAAAGCCCAGTTGTCGGCATTATGGTCGCCATAATTTTTAATATGGTCCCAAACGCCAAATGCTATTTTCACAAGCTCATCTCTTATTTGTTCTGTATCATGAATGCCATCATTTACGCCGCCGACTTCAATCCACCAATAATTAGTCTCATCGATTCTATGCGGACGGTTGGGCAAATCTTCATCTTTTGCATATTTATAAGCCCATTTCGGCGGTATGAATTTTTGATATGACAGTGTTTCCCTCGCCTGTATCAGACAGCTTAGTCCCATCGTATTTTTATCAGCAGCAGCAGGCTCAATATCTTCATCAAATTCTTTTGAGGATTCCCGCCCGATACGAAATTCCGCTCCCGACAGAGGCGCTAAAATGCTGTCGCCAGAACAATCTGCGAAAATTTTGGCTTTAACTGTATGCCATGTTTGGGTGGTAAGCTGCCAGCCTTTTACAGATGCAATCTGGTTGCCCCGCATTTCAAGACTGACGCACGAGCAATTGCAAATCAAAGTTATGCCGTCCTGATACCTTGTTTTGCCGTAAAGAACGCTGTCCCAGATACTGTAATTTGATAATGAATTTAAATAGTAATTTTCCAGAAGAAGTTCTTCAATGATCCCCGTTTCACGGTTATTTTCTCCCCACGCACCACTCGGCCACATTCTGACTTCGCTCGAAGCATTGCCGCCCAACACAGGTCTGTCATGAATCAAAGCTACTTTAAGCCCATGGCGAGCAGCGGCTATAGCGGCACATAATCCGGCCAACCCACCGCCAACAACGCAAAAATCAACCTCGTGAAATATCTCTTTCATATTTTTGTGCCGAAATTTTACAGTGAAACTACATTACCCTTACGCCGGGCTTCTTCCGCCGCAAAAACCATCAAATGCGATTCAAGAGTTTCCGCAGGCCCGGTCAATATCATGCTGCTGTCGCCTTGCGAAACCGCAGCAGTAAAATTTTTCATCAAACCGTGGTCGCCGCCGCCATGTCCGACATAAATAGATTCATTCGGTAATGCCGTGTTCAATTCCTCAATACTGTCGGTAAGAAAATCATATATCATAATTTTTGAACCATCGCCATAAATTTCGCCGTGTGTTCCAAAAATTCGCGTCTTCCTTAGAGCAAGTTCGGTAAATGCCGTCATTGTAAAAGTTACTGTCTTGCCGTCTTCAAACAACATATTTACAACCTGATGATCAACGACATCATTATCGCATAAATAAACGCATCTGCCATACGGCCCGGTTTTCAGGGCATTCAATACTCCATCAACACTTAAATCGTTCGTTATGGTATCTATAGGCCAGCAAAAATGCCCCTGCATGGCTCGGTTCAGGTAGATTTTTTTCGCTGAATATGGGCATTTCGGCTCATAATTACATTCCAAACACCGTTTGCCGGCATCTTTAGGCTTATTCTTTTTTGTAAAATGCTTAAGATTGCCGAACGAAGAAACTTTTACGCATTTAGAACCTGCCATAAACCTTATCCAATCAAGGTCATGACACGATTTGGATAACAGCATAAATGTCGAATCGGTTTCTCTGCTCCAGTTGCCTCTCACAAAAGAATGCGCCTGATGCCAATAGCCCACCGGCTCTAAATGCTGAATGCTTACTATTTCTCCTATTCGACCTGAAGCGAGTATGCTTTTTAACTTTTGGCTGTACGGGGTGTACCTCAATACATGGCATACACTGAAAATTACTTTGGCTTTTACAACAGTGTCAACGATAAGCCGGCAGCCCTGCTCCGTTGTCGCCATAGGTTTTTCAAGGAGAATATGATAACCTTTCCCGGCAAGAGACACAGCCGCCTCAACATGCAGGGAATCCTGTAACGCTATTATAACGGCATCGGCAAATTTGTCCCGCGATGCCAAATCCCGCCAATCGGCAAAGACGTTTTCACTGGGAATTTGATGCTTGTGAGCAAACTGATTTCTGTAAAATTCTCTTGGCTCCGCAACGCCAACGAGTTTCACCTCATCAGGATACTCTTGTATATAATTGGAATAAACACTTCCACGGCTGCCTGCACCGAGCAGAACAATCTTTACAACTGGCATCTATGCCTCCGAAATGGACTTGCAAAAGAAATTATGACTTTCGGCTAATTGCACGCGTCTTCAGGGTCTAAGTTACACTCTGCCCAATGGGATGCTATAATCGCAAAGTCCTCAAAATCAATTTCACA
>MHXU01000104.1 GCA_001824555.1 Planctomycetes bacterium GWC2_45_44 | reverse complement strand
GAAGAAGAGGCTCAATTTTTGGATAATAGCTGTTTTCATCTTGACGGGCCCGATGCGTTAAAACATTTGGACGATATTCTTGCCATCGACGATATCGATGCCGTTCAGTGGCTGCCGGGAGCCGGCAGGAAGCCGGGATATGAATGGCCGGAGATTATACATAAAATACAATCTGCCGGCAAAGCTGCTGTTTTATACGGCGATTGTGATGAAATTAAAGCAATACATGGCAGATACAAGCCTGAACTTCTCGTGTATGATGTTCAGGCAAATAGTGAGGCAGAAGGCCTTGAATTACTTGATTGGCTGAAAAAAAATATATAATTTTATAGAATGGAAAATAAATTATGAGCGGCATAAATGCGGGAGCTTGTTTGGAAAATTGTTTTGTTAAAACATTTTTACTCGATTTGCCTGTTGCGGCTACATTTGTACACAGGAGTTATAACAATTGCGTGCAGGCCGATTACGGTTCATCTATATGGAAGTATGTTGCGTTTGAGACTGCCTGGACTTCGCAGGATGTAGTCATCGTCGGAGACATTGCGTCTAAACAGTACGTTTTAATCGGAGCGGTAACGGCTTTTCGTTCGTTCACTCATTTTATTGTTCACAAGGAACAAAACCGCTTCACATCAGTAACCGCTTATCAGCCCGAGATTCGCAAAGGAGAAAAGCCGGAAGAAATCATTGTGTTAAAGGGCAGCGACTGGCGGCTGCTTCTGATTGATTATGCAAAGACGGCTGCCGAGCGTATGGGGGCAAGGGGTGCGGATACCGCTAAGAATTGTACAGGTTATTGCAGTTGGTACTATTATTATCATCAGGTTACAGAGCGTCAGTTTATTGAATCTGTCGAGGCTCTGGCGGCAAAAAAAGCGATTTTCCCTGCTCAATACGCGCAGATAGACGACGGCTATCAAATTTATCACGGCGACTGGCTTGAGCAGAATGAAAATTGGCCGACCCCTTTGGCCGATACAGTCAAAAAAATAAATGATATGGGTATGCAGGCAGGTATATGGACAATGCCTTTTCTTGCCAGCAAGACCAGCAAGGTTTTCAAAAAACATTCTGATTGGTTTGTTTGTGATAGACACAAACAGCCGTGGTATATCCTGGGCTGGTCGCCGGAACCTAACCATGAATGGGCATGTTTAGATATTAGTCGTCCTGATGTTCAAAAGCATTTGTACAATGTTTATGAAACCCTCTACGATTGGGGATTTAGATATTTTAAATTTGACGGCGGGGGATTTTCCGCTCCTGCCGGGATAAGATATGCCCCCGATGCTACCGGCGTTAGCTGTCTTCGAGATGGCCTGAAATTAATACGCAAAGCGGTTAAAGATTCGTTGATACTCGGCTGCGGTATGCCTTTTCTTGCTTCAATCGGCATTGTGGATAATAACAGAGTATCTTCCGATACAGGCAAAACCTGGCAGGCGTGGGGATTGCCTACTGTTGAAGGACAGGCCATAGACAAGTCGCAGCCCTGCGACCCGGTTGCTCCATCGTTAAAAATAGCGGTGTATGGCACATTGAACAGATGGTGGCAGTATGACCGATGGTTCAGAGCCGACCCGGATGTTGTGATGGCAAGGGATGAGAATACAGGACTAACTGCCGCAGAAGCAAGGACAAGCGCGCTTACCGCTATTATCACAGGCGTAGCTTTTACCAGCGACCGGCTGGACAAAATGGGAGAGGATAGATTGAGACTGCTTTCGCTGGCGGCTAAATTGAGGATTAGGGACTTAAAACCTTTAGACTGGGAAAACAATGTTTATTCTTATCTTTTTGAGGGGTCTATTGATGATTGCAGAGCGATAGCAATTTTTAATTATTCCGAATATCCGCAGAAATTTAAGTTGTCCGAATTGAATATGCCGGCTGTTTGCAGAGAATTGCTGCATCCGCTTGCAAAAGTCACAGACCTTATCGAAATTGCGTCCCATGATGCAGTGCTAATTGTAGAGGGACGTTATGAATTGGAAAGAAAGTGTATAAAATGAAAAAAGAAAACAATGTAGATTTGAGTCTGCGGCCGGTAGATGTAGTAGTTTCTCCCGGACTTAATTATAGCGATGGCAAGCGCAGCTTTCAGGGCATCCCCGGCATAGAGATAGCGGCAAATGGCCGGCTGTGGGCGACTTGGTACAGCGGCGGCCCGGAAGAAGGTTCGGATAATTATGTTGTCCTGGTTACCAGCGGCGATGAAGGGCATACGTGGTCGCAGGTGAAACTTGTAATCGACCCGCCTGGCAAGGTGAGAGCTTTCGACCCTGCGTTGTGGCACGACCCGTTGGGGCGATTGTGGCTTTTTTGGGCGCAAAGTTATGACCTCTGGGACGGTCGCGGAGGCGTATGGGCAATTGTTACTGAAAACTCCGGCAACGAAACTCCTGTCTGGAGTAAGCCGAGACGGCTGGCTAACGGCATTATGATGAATAAGCCGACTGCGATGTCAAATGGCGAGTGGCTTTTGCCTGCTATTGTCTGGTCTGCCGCTCCAAAAGCATCAATGCCTGATGAGCATAAATACAAATTGTCCGAATCTGAATTAGTTGGTGTTTATTCGTCAACAGACAAAGGAAACAATTGGACGCTAAAAGGAGGCGCTTCTATCCCTCTTCCAAAACCGGATTCCCCGTTTGCGCTGTTGTCATGTGAACACATGCTCATCGAGAGAAAAGACAAGAGCCTTTGGATGCTGGTTCGAGTTCCTTATGGTATCGCAGAGAGTGAATCTTTTGACGGCGGAAAAACATGGAGTATAGGCAAACCATCGAAGATACAGCATGTATGTTCAAGATTTTTTATCAGCCGGCTGAAGTCGGGAAGATTGCTGCTGGTTCGACACGATTCGCCTGGCATTGAGAAAGAAGATTTTCCTAAATATATACGCAATAATTTAAAAGCGTTTCTGTCGGATGACGACGGCAATACTTGGTATGGCGGCTTGCTGCTCGATGAACGCGATGAAATTTCGTATCCTGATGGGGCGGAAGGGTCTGATGGAACTATATATATCGTGTACGATTACCAAAGAAACGGAACAGGGGCTAAAGAAATTTTAATGGCGGTATTTACAGAAAATGATATTGTGAAAGGCAAATGCGTTTCAGTAAATGCGCGTTTGCGGGTTTTAGTAAATAAGGCGACTGGAAATGAATATTCAGCCCAGGAATATGCGGATTATCTGAAGCAGCAATTTGTATAAAGGCAGAATTGCAAATGAATAAAATTTTTGAACAAATTAATCATCTGGGAATTATAGCGGTTGTTGTTATCGATGAACCGGAAAATGCCGTCCAGATGGCCAAAGCCCTGTTCGATAACGGCATAAAAGCCATTGAAAACACCTTGCGCACTCCGGCGGCTTTGGAGACGATAAAAATCATTAAGAAATCCATTCCTGAAATGCTTGTCGGCGCCGGAACGGTTTTAACCGTCGAACAGGTTGCGGATGTTTATCAGGCCGGCGGGGATTTTGCCGTTTCGCCGGGGCTTAATGCAAAGGTTGTAAAAAAGGCAAATGAAACAGGACTTCCATTTGCGCCGGGGATTGTAACTCCGTCAGATATCGAAGCGGCGATAGAGATGGATTGCAGGGTATTAAAATTCTTTCCGGCTGAAGCAAGCGGCGGACTGGAGTATCTTAACAGTATGGCTGCGCCTTATCAGCATCTCGGACTAAAATATATTCCGCTGGGCGGGCTGGATTTCGGCAATATGAAAAAATATCTCGAATCGCCGTTAGTTTCGGCGTTGGGCGGTTCGTGGTTAGCTCCTCGTAAGGCCATACAGGCGAAAAACTGGTCGTTAATAGCGGAGAACGCAAAAAAAGCCGCTGAAATTGTCAGGGAGGTCAGAAGCAAATGCAAACAATCGTAACTTTTGGCGAAATAATGATGAGAATCGCGGCGGAAGGTTTTTTGCGATTCAGGCAAAGTTTTCCGGGCAAAGCGGAAATAACATTTGCCGGCGCAGAAGCCAACGTCGCGGTATCAATAGCTCTTTTCGGCGGAAATTCCCGATATGTTACGGCATTGCCAAAACATTCAATCGCTGATGCCTGCATAGACACTGTCAGAGGGCTTGGAGTTGATGTAAATTATATTTTAAAAACCGACAAAGGCAGATTAGGCATTTATTTTTTAGAGACCGGAGCAAATCAGCGTCCGAGCAATGTGATTTACGACAGAGAAAATTCGTCCGTGAGCTTTGTGCCGTTCGAGAAATATGACTGGAAAGGTATTTTTGATAATGCCGGCTGGCTGCATATAAGCGGTATTACGCCGGCTCTGTCAGGAATCGCCGCCGACTGCTCAATAAAAGCCGTCAAAGCCGCAAAGAGCAGCGGCCTTTGCGTGAGCTGCGATTTGAATTTCAGAAAAAAACTATGGAAATGGGACGAGAGTCTGTCTTCAAAACAGCTTGCTCAAAAAACTATGCGTGAAATACTGCCTTACGTCGATGTTCTAATCGGAAACGAAGAGGATGCGTCCGACGTTCTGGGGATTGCCGCAGGCGATGCGGATATCGAGGCTGGAAAATTAGACGCTGCGAAATATAAAGATGTTGCCCAAAAAATAGTCGAGCAATTCCCCAACATTTCGAAAGTCGCGATTACTCTGCGTCAAAGCATTTCAGCTACGCACAATAATTGGGGCGCGATGCTGTATGACAGCCAGGCATCTCAAGCGTATTTTGCGCCGGTAAAAGGCGGAGAATATGAGCCATATAAAATTACGGATATTGTTGACAGGGTCGGCGGGGGGGATTCATTTGCGGCGGGTTTGATATTTGCGCTCAATTCCGAAAAATACTGTACGCCCGACAAAGCAATCTCTTTCGCCGCTGCGGCTTCCTGCCTGGCGCACTCAATTAAAGGCGATTTTAATTACATCGCTCTTGACGAAGTAGAGGCTCTGATGGCGGGTTCGTCATCCGGCAGAGTCAAAAGATAATAAATATGTGAGGAATTTTATGTCAGGCAATTCATGGCTGAATGATTTCGCAAATCCGCCGGCAATCTTTCGTCCTGTTCCGTTTTGGAGCTGGAACGAGCGTATGAACCCAAAGGACATACGGCGGCAAATTGACTTAATGGCGGATGCCGGTTGGGGCGGTGTGATGATTCACAGCCGCAAGGGGCTGATTACGCCATATCTTGGCGACGAATGGTTCAATGCGGTCGATGCCGCCGTCGAGCAGTGCCGAAAACGCGATTTGAAGGTTTGGCTCTATGACGAGGATAAATGGCCGAGCGGCTTTAGCGGCGGGACAGTCCCGCTTGCCGATAAATCTTTCCGAATGCACGCCCTGATAGCTCGTTCCGATGAATCTGCGACATTCGAAGATGCCGAACCAATCGGTCAGCCAAGAGATGGAATCAGAATATATGTATGGACGGCACCGCTGGGGCAGGAGTTTTTTAACGGAACATGTTTTACCGACCACATGAGCCGCAGGGCGATGAAGAAATTTCTTGTCGAGGGGTATGAATCGTATCACAGCCGATACAGGGAACATTATGGCCGGCTTATTGTCGCCGAATTTACCGATGAACCCTGCACGATTTTTCGCCGAGAGCTGCCTGTCGGAGCTGTGCCGTATAGTCCTGAACTGCCGGAGCGTTTTGAGCAAATGCACGGATATAGTCCCATAGACAAGCTTTATTTGCTTTTTAGCGAAGATGCCGGAGCTGAAAAATTTCGAATACATTATTTCAGAACCGTCAACGATTTATTTGAAAATAATTATTCCCGGCAGTTGGGCGACTGGTGCGCCGAACACAACATTGATTTGACCGGACATTACATAATTGAAGGGACTCTTTATGACCAGCAAAACTGGGGTTCTAAAATTATGCCGAATTATCGGCATATGGGCATTCCCGGAATCGACCATTTAGGCCGGCATATTACCGAACGTCATACCGCAAAACAATGCCAAAGCGTCGTAAATCAATACGGCAAAAAAAGAATGCTTAGCGAAATGTACGGCTGCTGCGGTCAGGGTTTGAGTTTTGAAGACCGCCACTGGATTGCTTCCCAGCAAATGTGTCTTGGCGTTAATTTGCTGAATTACCATTTATCTTTGTACACTATGGCAGGTTGCCGTAAGCGTGATTTCCCGCCGAACATTTTTTATCAGCAGCCGTGGTGGCCGCTAAATCGGCTAATCGACGATTCGCTAAGCCGAACCTGTGTGGCGTTGAGTCAGGGGCAATACCACGCAGAGGCGCTGGTGCTGCATCCGCAGGAATCGACTTTTCTGCTGTGGCAGTCAAAAGTTTCTAATGATAGGCAGCTAACGCTGCTCGGTTATGACGAAGAGCCAACCATTAAGGGCGTAAAAAATAAAATAGAAGCCATTCAATCCCAGCTTCAATCCATTACCGATGCGCTGCTTGGCTCCCAGCGTACTTATGATTTTGCCGACGAGACGATTCTTGCCGATGCCGGTAAAGTGGAAATGCTTAATGGCAGACCCGTTCTTAACATAGGGCAAATGTATTACCCTGCGGTAATTTTGCCGGCGATGGCGACAATGGCCGTTTCGACTATGATTCTGCTTGAAAGTTTTCAGAATGCCGGCGGCGTTGTTTTTAGATGCGGGCAGCGGTCGGATTTGCTGGACGGAGAGCCTTCGGGAAAATTGACAAAATGGCTTGATTCCGTTCCAGAGATTGCGATTGACCGGTTATCGGCCTATCTGAAATCCAAAGTCAGCCCCGCCGTAGAGGCGTTTGGCATAAACAGCGAAGAATCGCGTATGCTTTATACGCATATACGAAATCTCGATGATTGCAGCCGGTTGGTTTATATCGTCAATCTTCATCGCGATATGGCCTTTAACGCGCAAATAAAATTTAACGGCAAATTTTTAGCTGTTTATCATTTAGATACGCATACAGGTCAGCAGCAGGAATTGATTTCGACTATCAACGATGACGGTCTGGCTGTGAATTTGCCGTTTGCTCAAACGCAATGTCATCTTTTGCGGCTTTCGCCAAAAGCTGCCGATAAAGCCGAAAAGCCGGTTTCGCTTTTGCCGGCCGCGACTTCGGAAACTATAAAAATGGAAGCGTCCGAATGGAAAATCGAGCGGCTCGATGATAACGCGATTACCCTCGACTATGCGTATTGGCGGGAGGGCAGCGGGGAATTTTCACAAAAGCCTGTTCCCGTTATCGCCATTCAGGAGCGATTGAATAGGCTCAAATATAATGGGGCTTTGTCATTGCGGTATCCGGTGCGCGTGCACAAATTTTCGCCTGAACGCAAAATAAATTTGGTTGTCGAGTATCCGGAGAGATTTGAAATTTGTATCAACGGCCGGCCTCTCGCATTTAAGGATGACGGATACTATTTGGATTTTAGATGGAAAAAAACGGACATAACCGGATTATTAAAAGAAGGCGAAAATATCATAGAGTTGAAGCTGAACCATTTTCAATACGGAGACGCTAAATGCTTTGAAGACCCGTTTGCCCGGTACGGCACGGAAATAGAGTCTATTTATTTAACGGGAGATTTTTCCGTAGCGGGAAAAATGACGCAGGAAA
>MHXU01000103.1 GCA_001824555.1 Planctomycetes bacterium GWC2_45_44 | reverse complement strand
GCAATTGGAAACCACCGCTAAAAAAGGCGAAAATTGCAGAAGACGACATCGCCGCATAATTTTTTACAGGGGTGCATTTGCTCGGGAAGTTACGAAAAAACCATCTTCCCCATTTTCCTTTCAGTCCACTGACTTATGCGGCTGTTGCGGCCACTGCGAACAGAGCCGGATAGATGAGTTGCTGCCGAGCAATTGGAAACCACCGCTAAAAAAGGCGAAAATTGCAGAAGACGACCTCGCCGCATAATTTTTTGCAGGGGTGCATTTGCTCGGGAAGTTACGTTACTCCCAAAAAAGATAGCAACTTTACATGGCAGTGGGAAATCAAGGACAATGAACGCAGGCGTCTGCCTCTTACCGAAGAAGTCATTAAGCTGCTAACCGAACATCATGCCCAGCAGCCTGAAGGCTTTCCATATGTTTTTGTTTTGCCTCAAAGGTATGAATACATCCAAAAGCTAAGAAAACAAGGCAAATGGAATCAGCGTAAGGCATCGTGTCCTGCAAATAATTTCCGACGTCAATTCCAGCTGATTTTGTCGCACGCGGGTATTGAAGATGGCGAGTTCCATGACTTAAGAAGAACCTGTTTGACCAACTGGTTTAGAAACGGTCTGAGTGAATATGATGTAATGACAATGGCTGGTCATTCATCTTTTGAGACAACAAGGAAGTTTTATCTCGCCGTCAGAAATGACCTGATTGAAAAGACAAAAGCCGCAAGCAGCAAAGCTCTATCCGATATGTCTGTTGCAAATCTGTTGCAGTAGGGGTATTAGATAAAAAAAGCCTGCTATTGCTCGATTTCAACTCTTGCAACAACAGGCACTTAGCTAATAGCGGGGGCAGGATTCGAACCTACGACCTCCGGGTTATGAGCTTAATATAAAGCAAAATTACAACTTCTTATTTAATAACGAGTTATCCCTAAATCTCTACTTTATAGGTATTTAACTTAAATGTGCATGTTGAGCATATTGAGCATCACGTGCACAAAATATATGACAATTTAATGACAGTGAGCAAGTTGTCCGGAATTATACCACTCTTCAATTTAAAGCGCAATATCTTTTTTAAAAAAATATTCTGTAGTACCTTGTAAAAAAGTCGTCCACCCATCATGCCGCTCTTCTCGGAATTTCAACAATCCGCCGAGCCACTTATGGCCAACATCCTTATAGTAACAAATATAAACAATAATGTTTACATTTGTTACTTAATATGGTATTATACCTTTTAGTTACAGGAAAAGTGCTTTAAGGAATAGCCAATGATAGCTAATAAACAGAAAAAAGTAGAAGCCATCCAAAAGATCATTGCCCGGTATGTAGCAACTCACCCTGTGGGACGCAATCTGGCTCTCATCGGTGGATTTAGGTATCGCTTCCTAGATGCCAGCGTACGCATCTCAAACGATATTGATTATCACTGGGACGGAGACCTTAAGGAAAAACAAAGAAAACTTATAGATTCTTTTGACCGTGGTTTGCTTTTGGAAGTATCGAGGCTTCTCGGCTATTCCGGAAGTATCAGTGCACATACTGGTCCGGATGCCGATTCTCCAGTTGTGCAAATTGTGGATCTTTCTTTCTGGAAAGATGATGTGCCATATAGCCGCATAGAAATACCTGTTGAAGTAACGTGCATTAGATGTGCGGATCAAATTGAAGTTCGTACGGTAGGAGGTACTATATATGCGACAGCTTCGGAAGCAGACATGATCGAAAGTAAAGTTATCGCCATTTTCGGCAGAATAATGTTAAGACATCGCGATATTTTAGATGTATTTCTTTTTCAGGATCGCTTTCGTTCTGATTCTGCTCAAAGACTGAAATCAAAGTTGCAGGCGTTAAGGATGAATAATAAGGATCTTGAAAAAAAAATGTGCGACCTCCGGAAAAATTCTGATTACCATGCCAAGGCTATACAGGAAGTTATCGACACACAACTTGATGCCGAAGCAGCCGCTCAACTTAATGATACTGGTGGTGGAATAATAGTTCTCAATGCAGTTATGAACATACTGAATCGATATATTAGCATGGAGAATACTAATGAAAGCAATTGATTGGCAGAAAACGCTGCAAGAACAACGTGACAAATATCGTAAAGTTATTTTTACAGTAACAGAGCTGTCTAACATTTCCTCGCTGAATACAAAATCTCTCAAAGTGTCACTTTCGCGATTAGTAAATCGCAGAATTATACAGCGTTATACCAAAGGCCGATATGGTATGGCGGAATCGGTCATGATTGAGGATCTGGTGTCCTCTATTGATCCCGCTGCATATGTTACTGGAATGTATGCTCTTTACCGACATCAGTTAATTACTCAAGTACCGACAGAGATAACGTGTTTTACCAATCATAGGCATAATCGATCAAGAGTACGTGGTACAACCTTGGGGCAGATTGTCTTTGTATGTATCACCGATTCGACCTATTCACATCCGCAGAAAAATCTCGTCGCTTCACCGGAACAAGCCATAAGTGATTTTGTTTATTTGTGCCGAAAGCGTGGCATTTGCCCATCTGATATTGTAACGTTTCGTAATCTACATCGCTTGAATTTAAAGCTGCTTCAGAAGTATTTGAAAAAATACCCTGCCACTGTTAAGCGTGAAATGGAAAAACTTTTCCAGCAGTCTGGTGGTGGCATACTACAGTTGTAAGAATTGAGCAAAATATATGGCGTAATAGGCAAAAATTATAACTCCATAACTATATTTCATAAAATGAGTTAAAACCATTCTATACGAAATTAGTTGAAGCACAGATTCAGAATTATTAGAACTTTCAGGCTATGAAACAAAAATTATGGCTTACAATTATCACATGCCTTGCATATTGCATTGACAAAGAACTTTACAAGGCAATTGACTATCTAAAAGAACAGGTACGCATACCTAAAGAACTGCAGGAAAAAGATAAACGGATTTTGCTTAATAATAATCAACGAATGCGATTAGCAAGAAAAGCAAAAGAGCTGACCAGAAAGCTCCTCGAAGAAACATCCCTGCTCTTCTCCCGTAATAGGCAAAAATTATAACTCCATAACTATATTTCATAAAATGAGTTAAAACCATTCTATACGAAATTAGTTGAAGCACAGATTCAGAATTGTTAAAATTTTCAGACTATGAAACAAAAATTATGGCTTACAATTATCACATGCCTTGCATATTGCATTGACAAAGAACTTTACAAGGCAATTGACTATCTAAAAGAGCAGGTACGCATACTTAAAGAACTGCAGGAAAAAGATAAACGGATTTTGCTTAATGATAATCAACGAATGCGATTAGCAAGAAAAGCAAAAGAGTTGACCAGAAAGCTCCTTGAAGAAACATCCCTGTTCTTCTCCCCTGCCACTGTGCTTGGTTGGTACAGAAAGCTAATTGCCAAAAAGTATGATGGCAGTGCAAATATTCAGAAGAAAGTCGGCAGGCCACATATTGAGCAACAAACAGTTTATTGGATACTTAAAATCAAAACTGAGAATATGCTATGGGGTAGCCAGAAAATATGTGACTGTTTACAAGACCTTGGCTTTGACGTATCGAGAACTACTGTAAGAAATATTCTGATCGCAAATGGCTATGACCCCGAACCAAATACCAAATCCACGTGGAAACAATTTCTCAAAAGCCATTGGCATATTTTAACAGCATGTGATTTCTTCTCAATTGAATTGCTCACGATAAAAGGGCTTGTCAGATGCATGGTGTTATTTGCGATTGACCTTTCGACTCGCAAGGTCGAAATCCTGGGGATAAAACCTAACCCGGATGGTATTTGGATGGAGCAAGTAGCTCGAAATATGGTCGATTGCGAAGAAGGTTTCCTTAAGGGAAAGAAATATCTTATCCATGACAGAGACCCCTTGTATACGGCCACGTTCTGTACAATTCTGAAATCAGAAGGCATTGAATGTATTAAACTGCCACCGCATAGCCCCAATTTGAATTCTGTAGCTGAACGCTTTGTCAGAACTGTAAAAGAAGAATGCCTCAATCACCTGATATTGTCTTCTGAAGAGCAACTTGGATACGTACTCTCGAAGTTTCTTGATTATTACCATACTGGTCGGATACATCAAGGGCTTGGAAGAATAATTGATCCGATATACGGAAACAATACAGGCGATATCTTCTGCATCGAACGACTCGGCGGCCTATTGAAATCATATCATCGAAAAGCTGCTTAACAGAAAACTTCGATCATTATGAATCTGTCTCCGACAGTACCGGTCCGCCTTCAGTTCACTATGAACTTTGAAAAGAGCACTTTAAAAACATTGCAGCCACACATTTTTTCAATTCTTCGGTTGAAAGTCACTGCCAATTTGAGCAATAACGTGTGTGTATCGCTCACTTTACGGAAAGATGACTTTTTGCCTATTACGGGAATTGCCATTAGCGTAATTTCATTGAGATGATTTCTCAATTACAGGGCTGTCAATTGTAGACATCTATTACAATTTAATGACATATGCCCTATAGGCGACCAAAGGCAACCACAACTAAGTCGTTGCAATTGCCTTATTTACGTCAATAGCGGGGGCAGGATTCGAACCTACGACCTCCGGGTTATGAGCCCGACGAGCTACCAGACTGCTCTACCCCGCGATAAATTTTTCAACCAAAAGCGCAAGTTTTTTGCAAATTTTGTCAAATTTTTACAAATTTTTGCAAAAAAAACATCAAAAACCTTCAAAAACCTAACGGATTTTATCAAAAAACTCAAAAAATTACAAGCTTTTACGAATTTTTTTCGCAACTTCATCCGCTTTGCCCGGCGGGTACTTGCCGGCAGGCCAATGACTAAATACTCCATCGCCAGCCATTCTCGGTATTATGTGAAAATGCAAATGCTCAACAAGCTGGCCAGCCGCCCTGCCATTATTACACAAGACGTTATAACCATCAGCGCTGACAGCGTCAGAAACAGCTAACGCAATTTTGGGCAAAACCGAAGTCAACGCCTCAAAATACTTTTCACTGCAATTGTGAACTTCATCACAATGCTCTTTTGGAATTACAAGAGTATGGCCTGCGCTGACCGGCGCAATATCCAGAAAAGCCAAAACCATTTCATCCTCGTAAATTTTCGTACAAGGAATACTGCCGGCAACTATTTGACAAAAAATACAATCCATAATTCAAAAAAAGACTATTCTTCTTTTTTGTCTTTAGTTTCCGCTTTTTTGGCAGATTTTTTCTTTGCGACCTTTTTCTTTCCCTTAGTCTCTGGTTTTTCCAGATTTTCCTGGCCAACCAACTGGAGCAGGACGAGCGGAGTATTATCGCCAAGTCTAACTTTAGCAAGTTTTATGATTCTTGTATAACCGCCCTTTCGGTCGAGATAGCGAGGAGCCAATTCGCTGAAGAGTTTGCCGATTACAGTTCCTGTTTTTTCAACGCTGCCGTCAACGTCCTTAACAATGTCCCTGTTGCCGAGGATAGAGATGGCTCTTCTTCTGGCGTTAAGGTCTCCCTTTTTGGCGAGCGTGATGAGTTTTTCAGCAAAACTCCTGACGTGTTTGGCTTTTGGCAGAGTAGTGCTTATTGTTTCGTGCTCAAACAGCGAGGCTGCGAGATTTCTTCTCATCGCCTGTCTGTGAGCGCTGGTTCTATTAAGCTGTCCGCCTGCAATTCTGTGACGCATATTTTTACCTACCTAAAAAATTTCTATTCCTGGGCATTCATACCGAGCGAAAGACCCATATCTGCGAGCTTTCGCGTAATTTCCCGAAGGCTTGTTTTGCCAAAACTTCTAAGCTTGAGCAGATTAGCCTCTGAAAGCGAAACTAACTGGCCGACAGTTTCGATGTGGCTGGCTTCGAGGCAGTTGCTCGCTCTGACGCTCAATTCAAGTTCCTGAATCGACATCTTGAGCTTTGCTTCGAGCTGGTCATCAACTTTATCATGCGGCTGCGTCTCAACAAATTCAGCTTCTTCTGCGGTGTCGTCGCCGAGTTCAAAATACTGCACAAACGGATTGATGTGCTTTCTCAAGATTTTGCCGGATTCAACCATCGCCATTTCAGGAGTAATGGAGCCATTCGTCCATATTTCGAGAATCAATCTGTCGTAGTTGGTCTTCTGGCCGACACGAGTATCTTCGGTTTTATAACGAACACGAACGACCGGCGAATAAATAGCATCAATTTCAATTCTGCCGATTTCCTGTTCAAATCTGTCTTCTTCGGCAAGTCTCTCGATAGCGGCGGAATAACCTCTGCCGGTCTCGACGACCATTTCCATAGAAAACTTTACATTTTCGGTCAGAGTTACCAGGACGGCATCCTTGTTGATAATTTCAACAGAGGGGTCGCACTCTATCTGTGCTGCGGTAACAACGCCAATTTTGTTCGCTGAAACAGAAATAACTCTCGGATCACGAGTGGTTTTTCTAATAATCAGATTTTTGACATTCAGAACGATTTCCGTAATGTCTTCCTTAACGCCCGGCAGCGAAGTAAATTCATGGTCTGCGCCGGCGACCTTAATGTTCGTTACGGCAGCTCCCTCAAGCGAAGACAGCAGAACGCGTCTCAAGCTGTTTCCTATGGTCGTTCCAAAGCCATGCTCAAACGGCTCAACTCTGAATAAACCATATTTTCCCGTTGAAACCTGTTTATCAAGGTCAACACGGGTCGGCAGTTCCAACCCTCTCCAAGTCATTCTCATATTCGGCCTCCAAAAAAATGGCAATTGTTCTCAACAATATTCGCAGGCGGCCAAGCCTTCAAAATCGTTATCTGTTAATTGCCGGTTAGTAATTAAAAAAATAATTTAGCCACAGAGAACACAGAGTTCACAGAGATTTGTTTTAAAAATCATTGATTACTCTGTTCTCTAAATTTCAATATTCAATTTTCAAATCTTCCGAACGAGATTGCTTCGCTTCGCTCGCAATGACAAATACCGCTCATTAACATTCGCGGCTCTGATTACCGCTCCATTACTGTCGCGGCTCTGAACCCGCCGGCATAAAGCCGGGGGTTAACTATTTTTTTACTATTATCTTGAACAGAACTCGATAACGAGCTGGTCTTCAATCGGCAACTGGACATCCTGTCTTGTCGGCAGAGCAAGCACTGTCGCGGCGGGAGTATTCGCATCAAGCTGCAGCCACGGTTGAGCGGAGAAATTCGGATTAGTAGCAAGCTGCTCTTTGATTCTCTTTTTGCTCTTTTCAGCGGGCTTTACGGTAATTTTGTCGCCGATGCCGACTGTGAAATCCGGAATATCAAGTTTTTTGCCGTTAATGTAAATATGTCCGTGAGCGATAAGCTGTCTTGCGGCTTTTCTCGAAGCGGCAAAGTTCACCTTATAGACGACATTGTCGAGTCTTCTTTCGAGCAGGGTAAGGAGAACTTCTCCGGTATTTCCTTTTGTTTTCTCGGCTCTGGAGACGTATATCATAAACTGTCTTTCGCCAAGACCGTAGTATCTCTTGACTTTTTGCTTTTCACGGAAGCGGACGCCATAGTCGCTGCCTCTTCCCTTTTTCCAGCCGTGCATACCAGGAGCGAGATTTTTCTGTTTTTTCTCAATTGGGCATTTTGCCGTTTCGCAGCGAACACCCTTGAGCATCAGCTTCATACCTTCTCGCCGGCACAGCCTGCATGATGGATCAATCGTTATACGTCCCATATTTTAAAAACTCCAATTCAGTTATCAGTAAAAAATAGCCACAGAGAACACAGAGGACACCGAGATTTATTTTAAAAATCGCCAGTTATTCTGTTCTCTAATCTTTAAACTCTTCTTTTCTTCGGCGGACGGCAGCCGTTGTGCGGAATCGGAGTAACATCTTCGATAGAAGATATTCTCAAGCCCGTAGCCTGGAGAGCGGAAACGGCAGACTCGCGGCCTGAACCCGGTCCCTTAACTCTGACTTCGACTTCGCGAACGCCGGAACGCTTCGCGGCGTTTGCACATTTTTCAGCGGCTCTTTGAGCTGCGAAAGGCGTGCTTTTTCTTGAGCCTTTGAAGCCGACAGTGCCGGCCGAATCGCTGCTTATCGTGTCGCCATCAACATCGGTTATAGTAATCTGCGTGTTGTTAAAGCTCGCTCTGATATGAACGATGCCTTTTACAACATTCTTTCTGATTTTACTTTTAGCCATTTAATTAGAACCTTAAAAAAACTCTGCCACAGAGAACACAGAGATTGCTTCGCTGCGCTCGCAATGACAAAACTGATTATTAGCCGCGCATTTCTTTAACGCCCTTCTTGCCGGCGACTGTCTTACGTTTGCCCTTTCGAGTTCGAGCATTACACTGGGTCTGCTGGCCTCTGACTGGCAGACCTTTTCTATGACGAATGCCGCGATAGCAGCCGATATCTCTAAGTCTTGCGATGTTCTGCGAGACCTGTCTGCGAAGCTGACCTTCAACGAGATAGTCGCGGTCGATAATCTGCGCGATTTTGCTTACTTCGTCTTCAGTGAGCTTGCCGGCGTGAACATTCGATTCAATGCCAAGCTCTTTTAGAATTTTTTTGGCGATGAACGGTCCAATGCCGTGTATGTACAGCAGAGAAATGTTAATCGCTTTATTATTTGGTATATCAACACCAACTATACGAGGCATAATAGAACCTTTCTAAAACTTTTCAAATCAGCCCTGTCTCTGTTTGTGGCGGGAATTGGCCGGACAGATAACGCGTACAACGCCTTTGCGCCGTACAATTTTACAGTTTTCACATATTCTTTTAACGGAACTTCTAACTTTCATTTTGACCTCAAAATCTGTCAGTTTCTCATAACAATTCGACCCTTAGTCAGGTCATAAGGCGACATTTCGATAGTAACCTTATCGCCTGAAAGGATTCTGATAAAATGCATTCGCATTTTTCCGGAAACGTGGGCGATAATCACATGCCCGTTTTCTAGCTGTACTCTGAACATCGCGTTCGGCAATGTCTCAAGTATAGTTCCTTCAACTTTTATCGCGTCTTTTTTTGGCATATATTTTAGTATTCAATAGCCAGTAGCCAATAGTTAGTATATAAACATCAACTTAAAGTAAGCACTTCGCAGCCGGCGGCGGTAATCGCTATGGTATGCTCAAAATGAGCAGATGGTTTTCCATCGCGAGTAACAACCGTCCATCCATCGCTAAGCGATTTTACACTGCACGAGCCTGCGTTCACCATAGGCTCAACCGCGAGTATCATTCCTTCACGCAGAAGAATATCGTGCTTTAGCAGCTCGGCGTTGACGAAATTCTGGACTTTCGGCTCTTCGTGCATTTCTGTTCCGATGCCGTGTCCGACGAAATCTCTGACAACTGAAAAACCCTGCGACTCGACGTACTTCTGCATTTTGCCGGCAACGCTGCTCCATTTTATGCCCGGCCTGCTTTCTTCAATCGCAATGTCGAGCATTCTTTTTGTCGCATCGAGCAATCGCTGTTTCGTATCGCTGATGTTTCCGATCGCAATCGTCGTCGCCGCATCGCCGCAGTAGCCGTCAAGTTTTACGCCGAAGTCAACGCTAATGATGTCGCCATCTTTTAGAATGACTTTTTCGGACGGTATTCCGTGTACGACCTGTTCGTTGAGCGAAGCACATATCGCGGCGGGAAAATCTCTTTTCCCGCAGGGATTTTTTACGCCCTTGAACAGCGGAATGGCACCTGCCTGTCGGGTCATATCCTCGGCGATTTTATTCAAATACGCCGTGGTCATACCGACCGCTGCACAATTTTTTAATTTTAAAAGAACATCGGCAACAACCCTGCCTGCATTTCGCATCAATTCAATTTCTCTGCGACTTCTAAGGTTTATCGCCATTTTATTTACTTAGCCAATATAAGGCTTTCGAGATTTTTAATAATTTCAGCAGTTACTGCATCAATCGCTCTGTCGGCATCGACATCCAGCACTTCTCCGCCTGCGCCAGTATAATAACCGACCACAGCGGAAGTCTGCTGATGATACGTTTTAAGTCTTTCCCTTATCACATCGGGCGTATCATCGACCCTTTGCGTCAGCGACTGACCTTTACATTTATCACAGAATCCATCAACCTTCGGCTTGAGCGATTCAAGATGATAAACAGCACCGCAGGCCGGGCAGCTTCTTCTGCCGGTAATTCTGTTTTCAACGACGCTATCGTCAATTACCAAATTGACAATGGCATCGATACTATTTCCTTTTCGCTCCAACTCCCTGTCAAGCTCGGAGGCCTGAACAACCGTTCTTGGAAAACCGTCAAGAACACAATTGCCTTTTGCCTTTGTGATTGCGCCGCTCATCATTGCGATAATCAAATCGTCAGGCACAAGTTTGCCGGCATCCATAAAGCTCTGGGCTTTTTTGCCGAGTTCCGTCCCGGCGGTTCTTTCGCTTCGCAAAATGTCGCCGCTGGACAAATGCGTGAGCTTAAACCTGTCAACGATGCGTTTGCACTGTGTACCCTTGCCTGCGCCGGGAGGGCCAAGAAGAACGATTACCATCCTCTTGCTCCCTTTATCCTGCCGGTAGAACTAAAGCCTTCATAATTTCTCATTATCAGATTCGATTCGACTCTCTGAACCAAATCGAGCGAAACGCTCACAACAATAAGCAACCCTGTACCGCCAAAGAACGAAGCAACCTGCCAGTCAATCGACAGGCCGGGCATCTGCGCGATGACCGTCGGAACAACGGCGATAATCGCCAGAAACGCAGCGCCGTAGAAAGTAATTCGAGCCATAACGGTTTCAAGATATTCGGCGGTTCTAAATCCAGGCCGCAGACCGGGAATGAAGCTGCCGGAGTTTCTAAGATTTTTGGCCATTTCCTTCGGCTGGAACTGAACCGTCGTCCAGAAATATGAAAACAAAATAATCATAATTATATAGATAACATTGTAAGTATAAGCGCCGGGCTGCAGAGCCATAGCGATATTGCCGAGAATCGCCGAGTTGGCGAGCTTTTCAACGCTCAAAAGCTGACCGACTACAATCGGCGGAAACTGCATCAAACTCGAAGCAAAGATAATCGGCATAACTCCGCCGTGATTGATTCGCAACGGAAGATAATGCCTCTGGCCGCCATACATCTTGCGGCCACGCATTTGCTTTGCCTGCTGGACGGGAATTCTTCGCTGTCCCTGTGTAATTAAGATTGCACCGGCGACAACAAAAACAAAAGCAACTATAAGGAATAAAATTTTGGCCGGACCGTAAGTGCCGCTTGCTGAACCGGCGCCGACTGTCATTGATGAGTTTTGATATACTGTGTAAAGCGTGCCCGGCATTTGCGCGACAATACCTGCCATAATCAAAAGGCTTATGCCGTTGCCGATTCCATATTCGTCAATCTGCTCGCCGAGCCACATCAGGAAAACTGTGCCGGCGGTCATACCGATAGTACCCATAATGACAGTAGAACCTTCAAGACCCGGATAGGCGAAGGAACGCATCATCTTCATAAACATCATCGACTGCACAATACATATAGGCACAGTGAGATAGCGAGTGTATTCCTGAATTTTTTTGTAGCCGGTCTGGCCTTCGGCCTTGAGCTTTTTCAGGGAGGG
The DNA here is from genome assembly GCA_001824555.1 of Planctomycetes bacterium GWC2_45_44. Classification (GTDB taxonomy): domain Bacteria; phylum Planctomycetota; class Phycisphaerae; order Sedimentisphaerales; family UBA12454; genus GWC2-45-44. The sequence continues at coordinate 22,095 of MHXU01000103.1, read as the reverse complement.
CATAACTTCGCCGAGCAGCATCAATATAATAGATGCCGTGATATATGGCATAATGCCGAGACCGAAAAGACTGCTTCTTTTGAGGTTACCGCCGCTAAGCATCTGAAGATGTTCCAGTGCCCTGCCGACCGGACTGCTCTGGTCGCGATTCTCCGAAGCGCCAATCATCTTCTGCTGGTCAACGCCAGGCAAAGGAATGTGGAAACCAATCCTGTAAATAATCAGCAGCGCTATAGTGAACAGCACCTTGTTCCTCAAATCAGGAATCTTAAAGATATTTACAGCAGCATTAAACATTTGTCTTCCTTGTCAAATTATGCGACCACCTTTGCAACGCCGCCACAGCTTAAAATTTTGTCGTGAGCGGTTTTGCTGAATTTATGTACATTGACATCGAGCTTTTTTGTTAGTTCGCCATCGCCAAGCAGCTTTACTCTGCTGTCTGCACTGCTGATGAGGCCGGCGCCGAAAAGACACTTTGCGTCAACGACCGCGCCGTCTTCAAATCTGTCAAGCTGCGAGACGTTGATGACTTCGTACCGCGTTGTAAAATTAAAATTGTTGAAGCCGCGTTTCGGCAAACGTCTGTACAACGGCACCTGCCCGCCTTCATTGCCAAGTCTCGATTTACAGCCGGATCTGCTGCCGCCGCCCTTATGGCCTCGAGTACTGGTTTTGCCATGTCCGCTGCCAACGCCCTTGCCGACGCGCTTGCGCTTTTTGTCGTGTCCTGCTATTGAAGTTATTTCATGATTCATCATGATTGTATCACCACCTTTTTACCGCTTCTACCGTTATGCCGCGGATGTCGCTAAACGCCTGCGGGTCACGAAGTTTTAACAAACCATCCATCGTCGCTTTTACAACATTCTTAGTCGTCGTGCTGCCATAAACTTTCGTCAGAATATCGTGTACGCCGGCCAGTTCGAGAACTGCTCTTGCGCTTCCGCCGGCGATAACGCCGGTGCCGGGGCTGGCTGGCAGCATTTTAATTTTAGTCGCTCCAAACCTGCCGATAATCTGATGAGGAATCGTCTGGCCGTAAAGCGAGACGTGCTGCAACTGTTTCTTCGCGTCTTTGACAGCCTTTTCGACGGCCTTTGGCACTTCTCTTGCTTTGCCGTAACCGATGCCGACAGTGCCTTTTCTGTCGCCAACAGCCACCATAGCGCTGAAACTGAAACGCCTGCCGCCTTTTACGACTTTAGCGCAACGGAAGACCTTAACGACGGTGTCTTCTATAGCGCCTTCCTGACTAACCATAAATCTTGAATCTTCAGCCAATTTTAATCTCCGATTTTGGGCAATTAGCTATTGCATTAAATACATTTAGAAAACTAAGCCTGCTTCTCTGGCGGCCATAGCGAGAGCTTTAACTCTGCCGTGGTACATAAAGCGGCTTCTGTCAAACCTGACAGCCTTAATTCCGACCTGCATAGCCTGTTTGGCAATTTCAGCGCCGACGATTTTGGCGGCGTTGATGTTGCCGGTTTTTTTCAGACTTTCGCGAAGCGAAGGCTGTTTAGTTCCTGCCGAAGCGAGCGTAACGCCTGCGATGTCGTCAATAATTTGAGCGTAAATGTGACGGTTAGACCTGAATACGCTTAATCTTGGTCTTTCCGGAGTACCTACGACATTTTTGCGTACTCTGAACTTACGTCTGACTCTCGCTTTTTTTATTACATCAATCTGCATTTGCAAATCTCAAAAAAATCACTTTAATTTTTATTATTTCAGGCTATACGAGCCTTTTATTTTCTACAATACTAAGCAGCGCCGCCTGCAACAGCCTTACCGACCTTACGCTTAACGTGCTGGCCTGCAAACCTTATGCCCTTGCCCTGATACGGTTCAGGCGGTCTGACCTTTCTAATGTTTGAAGCAAACTGGCCAAGTTCCTGTTTGTCATATCCCGTGAGCGTGAATTTCGCAGGAATATCGTTTCCTTTTGTGGCAGGAACATCAATCACGGCTTTTACGGTTTTTGGTATTTTCAGTTCAACAGGGTGGCTGAAACCGACGGTTACGACGATATTTCCAGCCTGTTCCTTGACGCTGTAGCCTGTGCCGTAGATTTCGAGTTTTTGCTCGAAGCCTTTGCTGACGCCGATTATCATATTGTTAATCAGCGCCCTTACTGTTCCGTGCATAGCTTTTTCGAGCTTAGCCGTTGGCGCCAGGTTGACAACGGAAACGCCATTTGTGCCGTCAACGCTGACTTTTATATTGGGATGAGATTCTATCGAAAGCGTGCCTTTGGGGCCGCTGACTTTGACCATCCTGTCAACAACATCAACCTTTACGCCTGATGGAACGCTAATTAGTTTTTTACCTATTCTGCTCATTAACTCACCGTACAAAGTATTTCGCCGCCGATATTTTCGGCTCTGCATTGTTTATCAGTCATTACGCCTTTATTCGTTGAAATCACGGCGATACCCATACCATTGACAACGTTCGGCAGCTTATCAACTGCAAGATATACTCTCTTGCCTGTCTTGCTGATTCTTTTAACTTCGGTTATCACCGGAGAGCCGTCGAACGCATACTTAAGCTGAATCTTTATAAAGCCCTGGCCTGTGGCATCGTCTATTTTATCAAAGCCTTCGATGTATCCTTCGGTAAGCAGCACCTGCGCAATACCGCGGCAGATTTTCGACGCTTTGACTTCAACGTTTTCCTTGCCTGCAAAAGCAGCATTTCTTACTCTCGTAAGCATATCCGCTATCGGATCACTGTGCATTTGACAAATTCCTGTAAAAAAACTTTTAAATCTAAATTTTACCGCTCATTTACATTCGCGGCTCTGTTAACACCCTGCGCTGTCGCTTGGGCTCTGAACTATTAACTACCAGCTTGCCTTTTTGAGGCCTGGAATTTTACCTTCGCCGGCGAGCTTTCGCAGACACAGACGACATATTTTAAACTTTTTATAAACCGCATGACTTCTTCCGCACAACTGGCATCTTGTATATGCCCGCGTGCTGAACTTTGGTTTTTTTTTGCTTTTATTAACAAGAGCTTTTGTTGACATCAACTACTCCCTGAAAGGCATACCAAACAGTCTAAGCAGTTCTCGCGCCTGGTCATCTGTCTGGGCTGTCGTAACAAATGTAATATTCATACCCTGGGTTGTCTCAACCTTGACAGGGTCAATTTCCGGAAATACGGTCTGTTCGCTCATACCGAGGGAATAATTTCCCATACCGTCGAAACTCTTCGGGTTCAGACCTCTAAAGTCCTTAACTCTCGGAATAGCGAGGTTGATGAGTCTGTCCATAAACTCATACATTCTTCCGCCGCGAAGCGTAACCTTCAGGCCGGTGTTTTCGCCTTCTCTGACCTTAAAGTTAGATACGCTTTTTTTGGCTTTGCATATCTGGGGCTTCTGGCCGGCAATCATCGTGAGGTCAGCCAAAGCAACTTCGAGGAACTTCTTGTCCTGCGTAGCCTTGCCAATGCCCATAGAGATAACCACCTTCTCCATTCGGGGTACAGCCATAGAGCTTTTGTACTTATACTTTTCCTTCAGAGCAGGAACTACTTTCGATTTATAGAGGTCGCTTAACCTTGCCATTTTTAAAACCTTATTATGTTTATGTTACTTACCCCCGGCATAAAGCAGGGGGCTAACCATTTTTATTAGTCGGCTTTTCTAACAATACCGATTTCAGTGCCATCGGTCGCGATGCGTTTCTTTTCGCCTTTTGCACCAACGACAAACTTAACTCTCGTACCCTTTGAAGTCTTCGGATTGACCGGCTGAACATTACTAATATGCACAGACTGTTCAATCTGAATTCTTCCGCCCTGCGGGTATTTTCTGCTGGGCTTGACGTGTTTGTATCTTCTGTTGACAGATTCGACAATCACTCTGTCTTTTGAAGTAATAACACGCATTACTTTCGCGACGGTGCCTTTACCTTCGCCGGCTATCACTTCGACCGTATCGCCTTTTTTTACATTTCTTGCCATAACTTAAACTTTCCTATTACTCCCTGCGCTGTCGCTTGGGCTCTGTTCTCGTTTTTGCATCCTTAAACGACTTCGCTGGCTAAAGAAACAATCTTCATATAATTTTTCTCTCGCAGTTCTCTTGCTACTGCGCCGAAAATTCTTGTTCCAACCGGATTGCCTTCAGCGTCTATAATAACGCCGGCGTTACTGTCGAACCTTACATAACTGCCATCGGGTCTTCTGATTGGATGTTTGGTTCTGATAATGACGCATTTATACGTTTTTTTTCTGTCAAGCTGACAGGTCGGCAGCAATTTTTTTATGGCGACGCAGATAATATCGCCCACCGCGGCGGCGCCGCGAGTGGATTTGCCCAGCTTTGAACTGGTTTGGCCGTACACCATAATGCACTGCGCCTGCTTTGCGCCGGAGTTATCGGCGATGTCTATATATGCTTCCTGTTGAATCACGCTTTATCCCTTACAGTTATTCTTTTTCTACCGCTTTTTGAACGACATTAAGAAGTCGCCATGACTTAGTCTTGCTCATCGGCCTGCACTGCGCAACTTCGACAACATCGCCGACTTGAGCGACATTCTGCTCATCGTGAACGCCGAACTTCGTGCGCCTGTTCATAAACTTGCCGTACACAGGGTGCTTAATCCTGTAGTCAATAACAATTCTGATGCTCTTGTCGCCGCTGCGGCTGACAACCACGCCTTGTACAGTCTTTATTTGTTTTTTTTCGGCTTGCATTTATTTTTCGCCCTTTAACTGGCTTTGTCTGATAACGGTCTTAAATCTTGCGATATCCTTTTTTATGTTCTTGAGCAAATGCGAATTTTCAAGTTTCTCTGTAACAGCTCTTGTTCTCATATCGAAAAGCTGCTTTTCGAGGCTCGTCAGTTCGCCTGCCCATTCATCCGCTCTCATTTCTCTTATTTTTGCTGTTTTCACGCTCTATCCTTATCCGATGGCATGTTTTCTTGCGACTAATCTACACTTTACGGGCATTTTGTGAGAAACTCTCGAAAATGCTCTTTTTGCAACGTCTTCGGTAACTCCGCCAATTTCAAACATTACCGTTCCCGGCTTGACACAGGCAACCCACTGGTCAATTTCGGCTTTACCTTTACCCATTCGAGTCTCAAGCGGCTTTTTAGTTATCGACTTGTGCGGAAATATTCTGATATAAACCTTGCCCACATTCTGAAGGAAGTGGGTGGCAGCCACTCTGCCCGCCTCAATCTGCTTGCCTGTAACCCAACTGGTTTCGAGAGACTGCAGACCGAATTCGCCAAAAGCGACGTAGTTCATCCGACAGGCATTGCCTCTCATCTTGCCGCGCTGGCTCTTACGATATTTAACTCTTTTTGGCATCATTGCCATAGTAATACCTTTTCAACTATGATTGCTATTCGCTTTTCGGAGTCGAGTCCTGCACTGCCGCGGGGGCTGCATTTTCGTGGGCTGCCCTTGGAGCGTTGTGCGACGGTTCTCTGTCTCTTGAATACATTCTTGAACGCGGCTTTCTAAGAGTTTTTCTGCCAGGCATCTCTTCAAGCTGCGTTCCGTATTTACCTTTGTAAATCCAAACCTTTATGCCTATTACACCATAAGTGGTAATAGCGCCGACATGAGCGTAATCAACGTCGGCATCAATGGTATGCAGCGGAATGCTGCCTTCCATTTGAGTTTCGCATCTTGCGATTTCAGCTCCGCCAAGTCTGCCGCCGCACTTAATCTTGATGCCCTTTGCGCCGGCCTGCATTGCAAGCTCGCACTGCTGCTTCATCGCTCTTCTGAAAGCGACTCTTTTTTTCATCTGCTCGGCAACCGCTTCGCCGACTAACTTCGCATCAAGAGAAGGCTCTTTTATTTCAATAACATTTACGAGCACCTGTCTGTCAATCAATTCTTCGAGGTCGCCTTTGAGCTTGTCAACTTCTGCGCCTCTCGGGCCAATTACAATACCAGGCCTTGCGGTGTGAAGTGTAACCTTAACTTCGTTTCTTGTTCTTGCTATCTCAACCTTCGATACCGCGGCGAACGGAGGCTGCTTGTTAAACTTCGTATCGACATAGTTTCTAATCCGCTGGTCTTCAACAAGCATCTGTCCATAATTGGCTTTCGGAGCAAACCATGTACTCTGCCACGGCAACCTAATGCCTGTCCTGAACCCTATCGGCTGAACCTTCTGACCCATATCAAGTCCTTAATACTGCTTCTATTTACTATACAATTTCTGTTACAGCCACGTGAATATGGCTGGCCATTTTTCTAATTGAATGCGCCCTGCCTCTGTCTTTGGCAATCCATCTCTTTGTGCCGACCCTTACGCCTGCGCCGTCAACCTTCGCCAGACAGACATAAAGATTTTCGACATCGGCCGAATCTTCATCTGCGCTTGCGATTGCGCTCTTGAGAGCCTTGCTTACGGTGTCGGAAGCTCGCTTGTGAGTGAACTTGAGCAGGTCAAGAGCCTCCTGTGCGCCGCGACCATAAATAAGCTGCGTAACAAGTCTGGCTTTTCTTGGCGAACTCGGCGAGTATCTGACCGAGGACTTCCACTGCGAAACGCCGACAACATCAACGCCAAGACCCGAGGCGAGAGCTTCGATATCGCTTTTTCTGGGCAGAGGTTTCATCAAACCCTTGCGCCAATTTTTTATGGCAGAAGCCGCCTGCTTTTCGGTTAGACCGGCTCTTTTGAGCCCGGTCGCCAAATCGGCGACGCTTTTGCCTGTACTTTTGATAAGATTATCAAGTTTGCTTGCACTTAACATCTGTTATGCCCCTGCCGCTTTATTGCCTGAATGGCCTCTAAATGTGCGAGTTATAGAAAACTCGCCCAGCTTGTGGCCGACCATTTCTTCACTGACGAAAACTTTATGAAACATTTTTCCGTTGTGAACCATAAATGTATAGCCCACAAATTCCGGAACTATTGTACTGCGTCTTGACCATGTTTTAATCGGGTCTTTTACGCCCGTCTGGCGCTGCTTAAGCACTTTCTGCAGAAGACTGTCTTCGACAAACGGACCTTTTTTAAGCGATCTTGACATTTATAAATTACCTCAAACTAATTAGAGAACTAACTGCTGGCCTCTGCCGGTTTTTCTTCTTCTGATAATTCTCTTGTTGCTGTTCTTTCTTGGATTACGCGTTTTGCCGCCCTTTGCCAGAACGCCTCTTGGCGAACATGGATGTCTTCCGCCGTTGGCTCTGCCTTCGCCGCCGCCCATCGGATGTGCGACAGGGTTCATAGCTTTGCCGCGAACGTGCGGCCTGATGCCCATATGACGCATTCTGCCGGCTTTACCGATTTTTACGTTTTGATAATCAGGATTGCTCAATCCGCCAATCGTGGCTCTGCATTCAACGCGAATCATTCTCGTTTCGCCGCTTGGAAGGATGACCGTAGCCCATTCGCCTTCCTTAGCCATAAGTCTTGCGGAAAGGCCTGCGCCTCTTACGAGCTTGCCGCCCTGTCCTGCGGTCATTTCGATGTTGTGAATTTCAACGCCGACCGGTATAGCGCCCAAAGGCATCGCATTGCCGACTTTCGGCTCGACGACGGCTCCGCTTTCTATCTTCTGACCAACCGTCAGCCCCTGCGGAGCAAGTATGTATCTTTTCTCGCCGTCCTGATAACCAACTAAAGATATAAAACAATTTCTGTTCGGATCATATTCGACTGTTTCGACTATCGCAGGAGAAGTGTCCTTGTTGCGTTTGAAGTCGATGATTCTGTAAATCCTCTTTGCGCCGCCGCCTCTGAATCTGACAGTGGTCTTGCCGCTGTTGTTCTTGCCGCCGGCTTTTTTAATCCTTTTGCAAAGGCTCTTCTGCCGACTGTCCGTCGTAAGCTCGGCGTAATCATTAACCGAAGCATTTCTGCGTCCGTTTGATGTTGGTCTGTATATTCTAATGCCCATAATTATCTATTCCTATGTGTTAGAACAGGTCTATGTGATGCTGCTCGTCAAGCACTACGACGGCCTTTTTCCAATCCGACCGTTTGCCCATAAATCTGCCGCGTCTTTTCGGCTTTCCCTTGCGGTTGGCGGTTCTGACATCGGTAACCTTAACGCCATAGAGCCGTTCGACCGCGCCCTTAATCTGAATTTTGTTGGCCTTACTGTTGACCTCGAACGCATACGCATTTTTCTCGTTGGCAAAATGCGTGCTTTGCTCTGTAATCAACGGCTTTATAACAATATCATGATCGTCCATTTTTTATATCCATCAACCAACTGATTCTGTTTTTTGATTTTTGCTGCCGTCGATAATCGCCAGCAAAGCTTCTTTCGTGAAAAGCATTTTCTGCCTGTTGCAGATGTCGCCGGCGTTCAGGTCGCTTACGTTCATAACGGCAACCTTCTGCACGTTTCTTGCCGACTTGTAAAGATTGTCGTCCGGCTGATTCACTGTAACTAAGCAGCTTCTGTCAATTTTGAGATTGCCGAGTATGGCAACAAAATCCTTCGTCCTGGGCTTTTCGATGCCGAACTGGTCGATAACAATGACATTGCCCTTCATCAGCTTTGAAAGAATCGCCGAACTTGTCGCCAATCTTCTCTGCTTTTTAGGCATATCCTGCCTGAAATCGCGAGTTACTTTCGCGAAAGCGACACCGCCGCCCCTTCTAATCGGAGTTCTGACAGTACCGGCACGAGCATTGCCTGTGCCTTTCTGCTTATATAATTTTCTTGTCGAGCCTTCGACCAGGCTTCTGTTCTTCGTGGCAACAGTTCCCTGACGCTTGTTGGCGTGGTACATCACGATTGCCTGCTTGAGCAGCGCGTGCCTTACATAGCCGCCGAGCGTCGTCTCGTCCACATTAAGGCTGTCGATTTCCTTACCATCTTTATTATGTACAGCAACGGTAATCATAACTATTTATTTCCTGCCTTTGCTTTGCTTTACAATGACATATCCGCCGCACGGACCTGGTATAGCGCCTTTTACAACGAGAAGATTGTTCTCGGTGTCAACGCTCACAAGGGCGTGATTTTTGACGGTAACACGAGCAGTTCCCATTCTGCCGCCCATTCGCTTGCCTTTTTTAAGGTTTCCGCCGTGGCCTCTGTCGGAAGCGTGGCTGGATATCGAACCGGGAGCTCTGTGCTTTCTTTCAGTACCATGACTTCCCGGGAAACCGCCGAAGCCATGCCTTTTCATAACGCCTGCCCAGCCTTTGCCTTTGCTCGTGCCGACGACATCGACAAACTTGACTTCAGCAAAACCTTCGACGGTGATTTTGTCGCCGATTTTGTATTCAGCCTGCTTTCCTTCGAGATTACATTCTTTAACAAATCTCTTTGGAACATCGTTGGCTTTTTTAGCGTGACCGATTGCCGACTTTATTTGACGCGACTTTTTTACATCTTCAAAACCCATCTGGATAGCTGTGTATCCATCGGTTTCGGCTGTCTTTACCTGTGTAACGGTACAAGGGCCGGCCTGTATAACGGTAACCGGAACCATTTTACCGGCCTCATTATAAACCTGCGTCATTCCGACTTTTTTGCCAAGAAGCATCATATTGTCAAAAAACCTTTTTTCTAAACCCAAAAACAAAAACGTAAAGCTCTACATAGCTTTACGTTTATTAAATACGCATTATGCCTTAATTTTCACGAATACGCCCGCCGGGACTACTAATCTGTTGAGAGCCTCAACGGTTCTGGCGTTGGCTTCAAAGATGTCGATGAGACGTTTGTGCGTTCTCATTTCGAACTGCTCGCGACTCTTTTTGTCAACGTGAGGACTTCGCAAAACTGTATATCGCTCAATCCTCGTGGGCAGCGGAATCGGTCCGCTGACTCTGGCGTTAGTCCTGCGAGCCTGCTCAACGATTTCCTTTGCACTGACATCCAGCGCACGCGGGTCATACGCTTCCATTCTGATACGAATCTTTTCTGTTTCAACTGCCATATTAGTTCTCTAAATAAGCATTCAAGCCAAAATTTCAAATTTTTTCGCTCAATCGCGGCAATCCCCGCAAAAGGCTAAGGGGTAGCAAAATACCCGCTATAAATTCAAAAATCAAGTAAATAATGCTGAAAAAAGGGTTTTTTTACAAAAAACAGCTTTTCCGCGTTTTCACTATCAAAAACAAGGACATTATAGGTCCTAATCGATTCACGATTATCAATCGCGAATCTGAGTTGCCATAGTAGTAATACTATAGATATGTTTATCAGTCCAACTCAGAACACGCATGACGCGTTGCCATGCTCGCTACGACTGAAGGAAAGGAGTATATACCATACCCCGAAACATTCGTCAAGAGGCTGCAAGAATTTTTTCTGCAATTTGTTCAGGAACTTTTTCGTAGGTACTCGGCTCCATTACAAAACTGCCTCTTCCGCTGGTCATACCGCGTAAATCACTGGAATATCCAAACATCTCGGAAAGAGGCACTTTGACATCGAGAACTCGCATTTTGCCGTGAGCTCGCGTATCGTAAATCATACCTCTCTTGCTTATGATATTGCCCTGAACCACGCCGTAATCGGATTCAGGTATAATAATTTCAACCTTCATAATAGGCTCGAGCAGAATAGGCTTTGCCCTTCTCATACCCTCTCGGCAGGCCAAAACGCCGGCCTGCTCAAACGCCATTTCGGAAGAATCGACCGTATGGAAAGAACCGTCAATCAGGCAGACTTTAGCTCCGACAACAGGATACCCGGCCAATTCGCCGCTTGTAAAGGCCTGCATTACGCCGTTTTCGATGGGAGAAATATATTCCCTCGGAACAGAACCACCGACGATTTTATTTTCAAAAACGTTTTCTTTGCTGAAATGACCGCTCTCGTCATAAAGAGGTTCAATCGTAATAACCGCGTGACCGTACTGGCCTCGACCGCCTGTCTGGCGAACGAATTTGCCTTCGGCCTCGGCTGTGCCTGTGATAGCCTCGCGATAGGCGACTTTCGGCCTGCCGACCCGGACATCGATTTTCATATCTCTTGTCAATCTGTGCTGAAGCACCTCAAGATGCAGTTCGCCCATACCGCTGATAATCGTCTGGCCGGTTTCCGGGTCGTACTTGCATTTGAAAGTTGGGTCTTCTTTTCTTAAAGCCGCCAGACCTTCGCCGAGTTTATCTCTATCGCTGCCGCTGGCAGGTTCAATCGACATACTTATAACGGTTTCCGGGAAAACGATGTTTTCGAGCATAACGGGGTGTTTGGTATCGCAGATGGTATCGCCTGTGCCGACATCTTTCAGGCCGATACAGGCAACGATATCGCCCGCCTTCCCTGCTTCCACGATTTCTCTTGTGCCGGCGTGCATTCGGAACAGACGCGTAATATTTTCTTTTTTGCCGTTGTTGGCGTTTAAAACTCTTGTGCTGCCCTTAAGCGTTCCCTGATAAATTCTTAAGAAATAAAGGTCGCCGTGCTTATCGTTGACGATTTTGAACGCAAGCGCAGCCAGCGGCTTATGCGAATCGCACATAATCGGTATATTCATTTCCTTCTGGCCGGGGCTGTGACCAAAAACTTCGGGCTTATCGGCAGGCGAAGGGCAATACATACCAACCGCGTCCAAAAGCGGCTGAACGCCTATATACTGCAATGCCGAACCGAACAGCACCGGATTTAGTTTATTGGCAAGCATTCCCTTTCTGACGGCGTTATGAATCATATCTTCCTCGATATGTTCATCGTGGATATATTTTTCCATCAGATGTTCGTCGAACTCGGCCAGAGCTTCAAGCATATCGTGCCGCCAGTGAGCGACAGCGTCTTTGAATTCTTCCGGAATCTCTTTCTCTTCAAAACTTGCGCCGAGCTTCTCGTCTTTATAATAAATCGCCTTTAAGCGAATAAGGTCTATAACGCCCTGGAACGTGGTATCGGCACCAATTGGTATTTGCAGGCAAACCGGATGAGCGACAAGTTTATCCTTGATGCTCTGCACGCTCATTTCAAAATCAGCGCCGGTTTTGTCCATCTTATTGATGAAACAGATGCAGGGAACTTTATATTTCAGCCCCTGTCTCCAGACGGTTTCGCTCTGCGCCTGAACGCCTTCGCTGCCGTCAAAAACGGCAATCGCCGCGTCAAGCACTCGAAGCGAACGCTCCACCTCCGCCGTAAAATCAACGTGGCCGGGAGTGTCAATCAGATTGAAAATCCAATCCTTCCACGGACAGGTGGTTGCCGCGCTTGTTATTGTAATGCCTCTCTGCTGCTCTTCTTCGAGGTAGTCCATAACGGCTGTACCGTTGTGAACTTCGCCCATTTTGTAGGTTTTGCCGGTATAAAAAAGTATCCTTTCGGACACGGTTGTTTTGCCGGCGTCAATGTGAGCCATTACTCCGATATTACGAATTCTTTCTACTGATTTAGGCATAATAAGAAATTCAAAATTTAAAGTTTAAAAATTAAAATTGTGGATTCAGCCCAAAGGCTGAAACTGCTTTTTATATAAAAAGAAAAAAATGCCGCCGTTAAACACTTAAATTCAACTGCGGCATTTATAATCCTGCGGATGCTACCAGGCAAAATGAGCAAAGGCCTTGTTAGCCTCGGCCATTTTGTGGATATTTTCACGAGTTGTCATCGCGCCGCCCTGCCTGTTATAAGCGTCAAGCAGTTCCGACGCAAGTCTGTCGCACATTGGTCTGCCCTTCTTGCCTCTGGCAGAGGCGAGTATCCATCTGAATGCAAGAGACTGCTGTCTTCTGGCGTTGACGGGCATAGGCACCTGATAACTGGCGCCGCCGACTCGCTTGGAGCGAACCTCGATTTGCGGCTTAACATTGTTGATTGCGGCCTCGAACAACGCCAAAGGTTCAACATCCTTTACCTTCTTGACGGCTATATCAAGGGCATCGTAGAAAATCTGCGTTGCAGTCGTTTTCTTGCCCTGCCACATCATCGAATTAATAAACTTCTGTGCCAGCTTGCTGTTAAAGCGGGCATCAGGTCTTAACTGTTTTGCAGAAGCTGTGAACTTCTTTGCCATTTTTCACCTTCGATTAACTATCAACTATTAACTATTCTTAACGCCGTATTTGCTTCGGCTTTTCTTTCTGTTGGCTACGCCTGAAGTATCGAGCGTGCCTCTGACAATATGGTATCTTACGCCGGGTAAGTCTCTTACTCTTCCGCCGCGGATAAGCACAGTACTGTGTTCCTGCAGATTGTGGTCGATACCCGGAATATAAGCTGTAACTTCCTTGCCATTGGTAAGTCTTACACGGGCGATTTTACGCAAAGCGGAGTTCGGCTTCTTTGGCGTCTGGGTTCTTACTATCAGACAAACGCCGCGTTTCTGCGGGCAGCCGGTAATATCCGATATACGCTTCTTGCCCTTTGTGCCTCTGCCTTTTCTAACTAACTGATTGATTGTTGGCATTATTTTCCCTTAACTTAAAACTCACAGTTTAAAGTCCAAAACCAAAACCCAAAATTTAAAACTCATCGGCCGAAGGCCGTTCCATAGTTTTGGGCTTTTAGCTTTAACTTTTCAATTTTTTTTTATTCGAGTCCCAATGCTGCTCTTGCCGCTTTATCGGCTTGAGCTTCGGCATCGTGGGTTTCCTTAAGTTCGGCAAGCTGCTTGGGCAGCGGAGCCTTAACAAGGTGTTTCACGGTCATTTCGAGATGCGGCCTGAACGCCGTACCGGCCGGTATAAGGTGGCCGAGAATGACGTTTTCTTTCAAACCGCGTAATTCATCTACTCTACCACCTAAGGCCGCTTCCGTCAAGACTTTAGTCGTTTCCTGGAAACTTGCCGCTGATATCCAGCTTTCCGACTGCAATGCAGCCTTTGTGATACCCATAAGCAGCGTGGCGGCGGTTGCCGGACGCGGTTTTTTGCCTTTTGCAGGCTCGCCGGCGAGTTTTTCGACCTTTTCATTGGCCTGTTCGATATGCGCCTTGGTATAAACCATACCCGCGACAAGGTCGGTATCGCCCGGTTCTGCGATTTTCAGACTGCCCGCCAGCTCGTCATTTGCCTTTCTGAAGACATACTTTGAAACAATGTCGCCCGGCAGGAAATTGCTGTCGCCGATGGTTTCTATTTCGACTTTCTGCATCATTTGAGAAAGAATTACCTCAATGTGCTTGTCGTTAATCGTTACATTCTGCGAACGATAAACATTCAGAACTTCAGCCAGCAGATACCTTTGCAGAGCCTCTTCGCCCTTAATTCGGAGAATATCGTGCGGAACTAACGGCCCGTCTGTCAGCGGGTCGCCGGCCTCGACCATATCCCCGGCGTGGACATTAAGATGCCTGTCGCGCGGGACATGGTGTTCTTTTTCCATCTTTTCGCTCTTGATGGTAATAGTCATTTTGCCGCGGCGTTTATCGCTCTTAAGCTCGACACGACCGCTAATCTCGGCCATCGCTGCCGGCTCTTTGGGCTTTCTTGCCTCAAAGATTTCGGTAACTCTCGGCAGACCGCCGGTAATATCCTGCGTACCACCCTGGCCTCTCGGCTGACGGGCAAGGAGCTGACCGGCCTGAATCTTCTGACCTTCGTCAACTTCGATACGAGCCTTTGCCGGCAGGTAGTGAATGTCAAGAATTTTGCCGTTTTCATCTTCGATAATAACCTGCGGATGTTTATCGCCCTTGTGTTCGATAACAACCGGCCGGCCTTTTTGGCCTTTTCGTTCTTCTTCGACGCGCATCGTCTCGCCTTCGACAACGTCAACAAGGCGAGCAACACCGGCAACTTCTGCCAGAATCGGAACTCTGTGAGGATCCCAGCTATACAGGCTCGTTCGAGCCGTAACGGTCTGGCCGTCTTTCACATGAACAACAGCGCCGTAAGGCACTTTGAATTTATCGTACTCGCGACCTCTGTCGTCAACGATAGCCAATTCGCCGCTTCTCTTGAGCGCGATAAGCGTTTCTGTGCCGTCTTCGTTTTTCACCGGCACAACGTTAATGTCGCGATACTGAACAACGCCGTCTCTCGGAGCCTTCTGGTCGTTTTCAAGAATTGCGCGAGATGCGATACCGCCCGTGTGGAACGTACGCATCGTAAGCTGCGTGCCTGGTTCGCCGATTGACTGCGCGGCGATAATGCCGACAGCCATACCTTCTTCGACAAGCCTGCCTGTTCCCAAATCCCAGCCGTAGCATTTTGCACAAACGCCGAGAGGACTATCGCAGGTAAGCGAGCTTCGTATTCTTATTGATTCAAGGCCGAGAGCTTCGATTTTATCAGCGGCCTCGTGTGTAATGACTTCGTTCTCGCGAACAATCATTTCATCGGTAATCGGATTTCTGACATTGTCGCGGGCGGTTCTGCCGATGATGAGTTCACGCAGCGGAATATCAACCTGCTCGCCCTTATACAATGTCGTCTTTGTAATGCCCTGCAATGTGCCGCAGTCGATTTCATTGATGATTACGTTCTGTGCGACATCGGCCAGCTTTCTTGTCAGATAGCCGGAGTCCGCCGTTTTCAGAGCCGTATCAGCCAAACCTTTTCTTGCTCCGTGAGTCGAACTGAAATACTCAAGCACGTTCAAACCTTCACGGAAGTTCGATTTAATAGGCGTTTCAATAATTTCGCCGCTCGGCTTGGCCATCAAAGCACGCATACCTGCAAGCTGCTGAATCTGGTCAACGCTGCCTCGCGCGCCGGAATCCGACATCAGATAAATCGGATTAAGATAGGCTTTGCCGTCTCTTGTGTCGTTCTTTAAACCCTGCATCATTGCGCTGGTAACAGCGACACGAGCGTGTGTCCAGGCATCGATTACCTGATTATATCTTTCGCCTTCGGTCAGAACGCCTTCGTTGTAGTTTTTACGAATTTTGTCAATGACCTTCTGGGTTTTATCAATAATGCCCTGCTTTTCGGGCGGAACTCTCAAATCCGTAATGCCGAAACTCAAACCCGCAAGCGTCGCATATTTGAAGCCGAGGTCTTTCATATCGTCAAGCAGATTTAAAGATGTGTTGCCGTCGCACAGCATAAAGCAATCGTTAATAACGCGTCTTAGCGTCTTTTGCGACATCAGATAATTATAAAAAGGCATTTCCTTGGGCAGCATCTCATTAAAGATACATCTGCCCGGCGTCGTCTCAATAATGCCGGTGCTTACTTTTGTTCCTTCGGAACTTACAATCTTTTTGCCTGCGGGAATGCCGACTTTTACTTTCGCGTGGATATTGACTTTGCCCATTTCATAGGCGGTAATGGCCTCGAAGGAATCTCTGAATATCATTCCCTCGCCCTTCATACCGAGTCTCTGGGCTGTTACATAATAGTTGCCAAGCACGATATCCTGCGATGGACTTATCTGCGGCGAACCGTTGGCGGGCGAGAAAACGTTATTAGTCGCCATTATCAAAGTATGCGTTTCGACCTGCGCCTCAATGCTCAAGGGAAGGTGAACGGCCATCTGGTCGCCATCGAAGTCGGCGTTGAAGCCTTTGCAAACCAACGGGTGCAGCATAATCGCGTTGCCTTCGACCAATACCGGCTCGAACGCCTGAATACCCATTCTGTGCAGCGTAGGCGCACGGTTGAGCATTACGGGATGCTGATGAATAACTTTTTCGAGAATGTCCCAGACGTGTTCTTCACGCCTTTCGAGCATTCTCTTTGCGCTCTTAATAGTATCGGCAAGGCCGCGCTCCTTCAGTTCCCTGATAATGAAAGGCTGGAAAAGCTCAAGAGCGATTTTCTTCGGCAGGCCGCACTGATGCAGTTTAAGGTATGGGCCGACGACGATAACCGAACGTGCTGAATAGTCAACGCGTTTGCCTAAAAGGTTCTCGCGGAATCTGCCCTGCTTGCCTTTAATCATATCCGTAAGACTCTTCAGCGGCCTGTTGTTGCTGCCGAGAACGGGCCTTCTGCATCTGCCGTTGTCGAACAGAGCGTCAACCGCCTGCTGGAGCATTCGTTTTTCGTTTCTGATGATGACTTCCGGTGCGTTGAGGTCCATCAGTTTTTTAAGTCTGTTATTTCTGTTAATGATTCTTCGATACAAATCATTCAAATCGCTCGTGGCGAAGTTGCCGCTCTCTAACATAACTAACGGACGCAAATCCGGCGGAATCACCGGTACAACTTCAAGAACTATCCATTCCGGCTTGTTGGGACTGCCCTTAACCGCGTTGACGTTCTTAAGCCTTTTGGTAAGGTCTTTAATTTTCTGCTTGCTGCTGGTCTTGGTGATGCCCGCCTTCAAATCGCCGGCCAACTGGTCAAGGTCAAGCTGCATAAGCAAATCTCTAACGCCTTCTGCGCCCATCGAGGCCTTGAATGTATTGCCGTACTTGGTAACAGCTTCGCGATATTCTTCTTCGTTGAGAAGCTGCTTGACCTTCAGAGGACTCTGACCCGCGTCGGTAACGACATAATCCTGAAAATAAATTATCTTTTCAAGGTCGATTGTTTTCATCGCCAAAAGCGAACCGAGGCGCGACGGCATAGCCTTAAAGAACCATATATGCACAGCAGGCGCGGCAAGATTAATGTGTCCCATTCTTTTTCTGCGGACTCTGCTGTGCGTAACTTTTACGCCGCATCTGTCGCAGATAATGCCTTTGAATTTTGTTCCCTTGTATTTGCCGCAGGAACATTCCCAGTCTCTTTCCGGGCCAAAGATACGTTCGCAGAAAAGTCCGTCTTTTTCAGGCCTGTATGTACGATAGTTAATCGTTTCAGGTTTTCTGACTTCGCCGAACGACCAGCTTCTGATGTCATTCGGACTGGCAAGACCAATCTTTACCGAACCGTAATCATTTATTTTGTCATAAATACTTTCAGCCATTTAAGCTTACTCCTGACATAAGGTTTATAAACCTTTTATTCCACTGAAATACTAAAGGGTTTTTCCGCCGATTTTTTTCTTTTCGAGCTGGATATTCAAACCCAATCCCTTAATTTCGCTGCACAGCACATCGAACGAAATCGGCGTGCCTGCTTCAAGGGTATTTTTGCCCTTGACCATCGACTCGTAAATCTTCGTTCTGCCTTCGATGTCGTCGCTCTTGACGGTGAGCAGTTCCTGCAATGTATAAGCCGCGCCATAAGCTTCCAGAGCCCAGACTTCCATTTCGCCGAATCTCTGGCCGCCTGTTCTGGCTTTTCCGCCGAGAGGCTGCTGCGTGATAAGACTGTATGGACCCGTCGAACGAGCGTGAATTTTGTCGTCAACAAGGTGGTGCAGTTTCATCATATATATATGTCCGACAGTAGCGTCCTGCTCAAAAGGCTCGCCTGTTCTGCCGTCGCGGAGGGTCGTCTTCATATCCGGCCTGATTTTTGCGAATATCTCTCCTGCCGGCGGAGCGGTCTTCGAATCAGCAAGCTCTTTGGCGCGTTTAACCGTATGGTCATTGGCATCCATAAGAATCTGCTTGATTTCATCTTCTGTTGCGCCGGCGAATACCGGAGTAACGGCATCGAAACCGAGAACCTTTGCCGCCCAGCCGAGATGCGTTTCAAGAATCTGGCCGACGTTCATACGGCTCGGTACGCCGAGAGGATTGAGGCAAACATCGACAGGCGTACCGTCTTCCATAAACGGCATATCTTCGACCGGCATAATTCTGGCGATAACGCCTTTGTTTCCGTGTCTGCCCGCCATTTTATCGCCGACCGAGAGAGTTCTCTTCGTGGCGACATAGACCTTGACCATTTCGAGTACGCCGCTTGGCAATTCATCGCCGTGCTTCATTCTCTCAAGTCTTGCCTTTGCGTCTTGAGCAATCTGGGCAATCTTGGGCATATACTTGTCGATAACCGGTTGAGCCTGCGGGCGAACGTTTGCGGGCTTTACCCACGCGATATCAAAGTTTTCAATCTGCTCGGCAATAACATCAGCATCCTCGCTGACACCGAGTTTCTGCTTTGTAGTCGGGTCGATGATTGAGATTTCGAGTTTTTCGCAAATCTCATCGACCATTTGCCTGAACATTTTGCAGCGTTTAAGTTTTGTCTCGGTCTCAAAGTCTTTAATCTTCTGTTTGAAACCTTTTTTCTGTTCGTCAGTGCCTGCGCCTTTTCGGGTAAATCGGCTGGTCTTTACGACAACGCCGTTGTAGCCGCTCGGCAGTTCGAGGGAATCATTTTTTACATCTTCGCCCGCTCTGCCGAATATCGCATGCAGAAGTTTTTCTTCGGGCGTAAGTTCGGTCTTGCTCTTTGGCGAAACCTTGCCGACAAGAACGTCGCCGGCATCGACTCTTGTGCCTTCTCTGATAACGCCGGTCTCGTCGAGATTTCTCATCGCTCTTTCGCCGACGTTCGGAATGTCTCTGGTGAACTCTTCTTTGCCGAGTTTTGTTTCTCTTACTTCAACGCTGAACTCGTCGATGTGTATGCTTGTGAAGACATCGTCTTTTACCAATCTTTCGCTGATAAGAATAGCGTCCTCAAAGTTGAAGCCGTCAAAAATCATAAAAGCGACAAGCACGTTTTTGCCAAGCGCCAAAACGCCTTTATCAGTTCCGCCGCCGTCGGCGATAATTTCGTTCTTTTTGACCTTTTGGCCGAGCGAGACTATCGGAGTCTGATTCAGACAAGTTCTCTCATTGAGGCCGACGAATTTTTCGAGCGTATAAACATCGGTGTCGTCAATGACGATTTTCAGCGCGTCAACCGCGGTAATTGTGCCGGCGTTTCTTGCCCGAACAACCATACTCGAGTTTTGAGCGACGTGTTCTTCCATTCCGGTCTGAACAACAGGAGCTTCCGACGTAAGCAGCGGAACTGCCTGCCTCATCATATTAGAACCCATCAACGCTCTGTTGGCATCGTCGTGTTCGAGGAAAGGAATCAGCGCAGCCGATATACCGACAATCTGTTTGCTCGAAACATCGACATAGTTCACTTCTTTACTGTCAACCTGCGACAGTTCGCTCTGCTTGATAGCCAGAACAACGCCGTCGTGAAGTTTATTTCCCTTCTCGATAGCGCCCGGAGGAGCAAAGGTCAATTTCATTTCTTCATCGGCTCGAAGATAAACTACTTCGCCGGTGAGTTTGCCCTTTTCAGCCTTGCGATAAGGTGTCAGCAAAAAGCCGTATTCGTCAACTTTCGAGAAAGTCGCCAGCGACGCAATAAGGCCGATGTTCGTGCCTTCCGGCGTTTCAATCGGACAAATTCTGCCGTAGTGACTGATATGAACGTCGCGGACTTCAAAGCCTGCGCGTTTTCTGTTAAGACCGCCCGGGCCTAACGCCGACAGTCGTCTTTCGTGCGTAAGCTGGCTTAGCGAATTCGTCTGGTCAACGACCTGACTCAACTCGCCTCTGCCGAAGAAGTATTCAATACTGCTCGAAACGCTCTTTGAGTTGACCAAATCAGCAATGCGAACAGCCTGCTGCGGCTCTTTCAAACTCATTCGTTCCTGAACGGTGCGCCTTAATTTGAGCAGACCTTTTCTGATTTCGTCAGCGGCCAGTTCGTCGATGGTTCGCAGCCTTCTGTTGCCCAAATGGTCGATATCGTCAACAGCGCCCTGATTGTTTCGCATATCGATGATGTATTTTATTGTATTCAGGAAATCTTCAGGCCGAAGAGTCATCTCGTCTTCGCTGATTTCCTGATTGAATTTTCTGTTAAGTCTGAACCTGCCGACTCTGCCGAGGCGGTATCTGTCGCCATCGAAGAATTTTTCGTTGAACAGGGTCGTTGCCTTTTCGATATTCGGCGGATTGCCAGGCCTAAGTCTCGCGTAAAGTTTCAGCAGAGCTTCTTCTCTGCTTTCGCAATCGTCTTCGGCAAGCGTATTAAGAACAAGCGGGTCAACAACATTCGTTACGACTTCGATTTTCTTAATCGAGCTTCTTTGTATTGCGCCTGTCCTGTCGCCGATTTGCGTGCCTGCCTCGACGATGATTTCGCCGGATTCGGTATCAACTATCGGCCCGACCGACCACATCATCGGGTCGAGCTTGTCAACCGATATGGTTTTCGTTTCATAAAATATTCTGATAATAGCTTCGGTACTGCTGTACTGTCCGTCCATAGCGCGAAGGAACATCGTCGCAGGAATTTTGCTCGACTGGTCAATTCTGACAATGAGAACGTCTTTTTTGGTAACTGAAATTTCAATCCAGCTTCCGCGTTCCGGAATAATTCTTCCGCCGTGCAGAACTCTGTCGCCTTCCTTGCTTTCGACAAGAAAATCAACGCCGGGCGAACGGTGGAGCTGATTGACGATAACGCGCTCTGCTCCATTGATGATAAATTCGCCGCCGCCAATCATTACAGGGATTTCGCCAATATAAACGGCCTGCTCCTGAATGTCTTCGATATCTTTTCTTTTCAGCCGGCAGGATATTTTCATCGGATAGCCGTAAGTGAGCCGCAGTTCCCTGCACTCATTCGGCGTATAACGGGGACTGTCCATTTCGTAGCCCAGAAACTCAAGACTCATCGTCTTGTCGTAGCTTTCGATGGGAAATATCTCCCTGAACAGAGCCTCAAGGCCGATGCTCTTTCGTTTCTGCATTGCGCATTCAGCCTGAAGGAATCTTTCATAACTGGCACGCTGAACTTCGGTAAGATCCGGAATAGCAATCGCGTCCTGAACCTTGCCGAAATCTCTTACGGTTTTTGTGCCCATCACACACTCCATAAAATGTGTTAAATTAATTAACAGTTATCAGCTACCAGCAAAATTTCTGCTGATAACTGATAACTGAATTTCTGATAACTGTATTACTTAATTTCGCAAACAGCGCCGGCAGTTTCAATCTGCTTCTTGGCCGCTTCCGCGTCAGCTTTGCTGACACCTTCTTTAACGGTCTTCGGAGCGCCGTCAACGAGGTCTTTTGCTTCTTTCAGGCCAAGACCTGTCAAAGCGCGAACTTCCTTGATAACCTGGATTTTCTTATCGCCGACTTCTTTAAGGACTACATCGAAAGTCGTCTTTTCCTCGACTGCCGCTGCTGCGCCTGCTGCCGGGCCTGCCATCATAACCGCAGCGCCTGCTGCAGGCTCGATGCCATAGGTTTCCTTGAGATAATCGCCAAGCTCTTTAGCCTGAATGAGGGTCAGCTTAACGATTTTGTCGCCAAGTTCTTTTACTTCTGTGCTGAATTCTGCCATTTTAAAACTCCTGTTACTTTGTGTTCCGCAGCAGCCCGAATTACGAATCCGGTTTAACCCTTTTAGGGACTCCA
>MHXU01000102.1:13064-51469 GCA_001824555.1 Planctomycetes bacterium GWC2_45_44 | reverse complement strand
GATTCCTGCGATTGTTGTCTGACTTTGGCAAGCTCATCAGCGGCTTCCGCCTTAAATCTTGTCGCGGCCTGGTCAGCTTTTGCTTTTTCCTGCGATATTTCTTCTGCGAATTTGGATTTAATGTCCGATATTAATTTATCAGATTCAGTCTCAACTTGTGCAATCCGCTCTTTATAAGTTTTTTCTTTGGCCGAGTATTCAGAATTTAATCGAACGATGGCATTTTCATTTTCTGTGTTGATTTTCGCTATTTGTTCTTCATGAATCTTTTCTTTGGCCGAGTATTCAGAATTTAATCGAACGATGGCATTTTCATTTTCTGTGTTGATTTTCGCTATTTGTTCTTCATGAATCTTTTCTTTGGCAAGGGCATCAGATTTTAACGCAGCGACAGCATTGTCAGCTTTTGCTCTTTCCTGTGTTATCTCTTCCGCGAATTTGGATTTAATGTCCGCTAACGACTTGGCAGATTCTGCCTCAATCTGTAATATGCGTTCCTGATAATTCTTTTCTTTGGTTTGGTATTCGGATTTTAGCAGGGCAGCAGCATTTTCGGTATCCGCTTTTATTTTCGCAATCGCTTCGTCAGTCTTTACTTTTTCGTTCGCTATCGATTCCTGCGATTGTTGTCTGACTTTGGCAAGCTCATCAGCGGCTTCCGCCTTAAATCTTGTCGCGGCCTGGTCAGCTTTTGCTTTTTCCTGCGACATTTCTTCTGTGAATTTAGATTTAATATCTGCTAACAATTTGGCTGATTCAGTCTCGATATGCGTAATTTGCTCTTGATATATTTTTTCTTTGGCCGAGTATTCAGAATTTAATCGAACGATGGCATTTTCATTTTCTGTGTTGATTTTCGCTATTTGTTCTTCATAGTTTTTTTCTTTTACGAAAGATTCAGCTTTAACCCCTGCGATAGTATTTTCGGTATCCGCTTTAATTTTCGCAATCGCTTCGTCAGCTTTTGCTTTTTCGTTCGCTATCGATTCCTGCGATTGCTGTCTGACTTTGGCAAGCTCATCTGCAGCATCTGCTTTAAATCTTGTCGCGGCCTGGTCAGCTTTTGCTCTTTCCTGCGATATTTCTTCTGCGAATTTAGATTTAGTATCTGCTAACAATTTGGCAGATTCAGTCTCAATCTGTAATATGCGTTCCTGATAATTTTTTTCTTTGGTTTGGTAATCAGATTTTAATAGGACGGCAGCATTTTCCGCTTCCGCTTTGATTTTCGCAATCTGTTCCTCGTAAGCGTTTGACTTGGCCTGCGATTCGGATGTGATTTTAGCGATAGCATCTTCAGCTTTTGTTTTTTCGTTAGCTGTTGCTATTTTTGTATTTGATGCCCCGCCTCCGGCTTCTGATTTAGCCTTGAGTTTGGCTATTGTTTTTATCAACAGCTTTGCAGTTTGCGGTTTGATTTTAAATGGCATCATAGCTATTCTTCCGCATAATCGATATATCGGCATTACACCTTTGAGACAAACGCTTCAGAAAGTTTTTTGCGGCGGAGTTTTCGCACAATCACTGAGATATTGTCATAACATATTATCTGGCCGCCCTCGACTGGTTTGCCGAGTTTCTGCACAACCCACTCGGCAAGCGATGGAATGCGTTCGGCGGATTCGCTCGCGGGCAATTCAATTCCAAGCGTCGATGCTACAACTTTCATCGAAACGCCGCCGCCGATAATCCAGCCGTTTCCGCAGAGCTGAACATACAAAGGCAGTTTGTCAAATTCATCTTCAATTTCGCCGACTAATTCCTCAATAATATCTTCCAGTGTAATCATTCCGGTCGTCTCCTTGTTATCGGAAACAACAACGGCAATGTGCGCCTTTTCCTGCATCATTTCCGGCAGAGCCACAGACAACGGCGTGCTGCCGGGTATGCGTTTTATCGGCCTGGTTATGCCACGAATCGATGGATTCTCCGGATTCAGCTTGAGGGCGTTCATAATATCTTTGAAATTGAGGTAGCCGATAATAGTTTGCGGGTCGTCTTTTTTTTCGCATACCGGAAACCGCGTGTGCATATCCAAATGCGCCTTGACGAGAGCTTCCGTAAGCGTGTTTTCAACCGACATCGTGGAAATATCTGCCGCCGGCAGCATAATATCGGTTACCTTATGACGAGACAAGTGGGCGGCAGCAAGCACAATTTTTTCCTCGTGAGCTCCGATAAGCCGAGACATCCTCGCAATCGCGGCGGCGGCGGTCAATTCATTAAGGCTCTGCTTATCGTCGCCAGCGACATCCGCTCTGAACCTTTTCGGGCATAATTTCATAATTTCTTTTACGATAGTCTCAAAAAACGAAACCACCGGATTGCCGAACAGCGCTATCATTCTCATAACAGGTGAGAGCTTAAGACAAACCGACTCCCTGTTATTCAATGCGAACATCTTCGGCACAAGCTCGGCAAATATAATCGTGAACACGCCAAGTGGAATAACTATGCAGATAATCGAAATAATTTCCGCATAAAAATCGCTAATGCCCATTTGAACAAAATAAGGCGTGAACGTCTCGCGAGACCCCGCTCCGCCGGTCGCCGCAGCTATAGCTCCGGCAAAAGTAATCCCAAGCTGCACAACGGCGAGGCTCGCCTCCATTCTGTCCTTCATATAAGCGGCTTCTTCTGCGCCTTTTTTCTTCTGATGACAGAGCGACAGAAGCCTTGCTCGCGAAATCGACGCAAGCGACATTTCATACGCGGCAAAAACCGCGTTGACAAACAGCATCAGAAGAATAACGATTATTTCAAAACCAAAACTCATCTTACCCCTATCATTATAATATCAGCTTCTGGCTATTTCATAAATCTTTTTGCAGTCCGTCAGAAGTTTTTCAAGCCATTCAATCGGCATTATCGTTGCCGCGTCTGATTTCGCATTTTTGTAATCTGTATGAACTTCCAAAAATAATCCGTCGGCACCGGCAGCGATGGCGGCTTTTGCTAAAACAGGCGACATCTCCCGCATTCCGCCCGATGCGTTGCCCAAACCGCCGGGTCGCTGCGTGCTGTGAGTAGCGTCAAAAATTACCGGACAGCCCAGCGACTGCATAGCGGGTATAGCGGTCATATCATTAACTAATCTGTTATAGCCGAAAAATGTGCCGCGTTCTGTGAGCATAATTTTATCGTTGCCTACCGAACGAATTTTTTCGACGGCGTTTTTCATTTCCTCCGGCGACATAAACTGCCCCTTCTTGACATTGACGGCCTTGCCGGTTTGTCCGCAGGCCAAAAGCAAATCCGTTTGCCTGCACAAAAAAGCCGGTATCTGCAAGCAATCAATAACCTCCGCGGCAATCGCAGCCTGTTCGGGACTGTGAATGTCCGTGAGCAGCGGCATTCCTGTTTGTTTTTTTACCTCGGCCAAAACATCAAGACCCTTTTCAATTCCAACTCCTCTGAAACTGTCTATACTGCTGCGGTTTGCCTTGTCGAAACTGGCTTTGAAAATTATTGGAATGCCGGTCTTTTTTCCGATTGTTTTGAGCCGCTCGGCTATATCGAGACATATTTGCTTTGATTCGATTACACAAGGCCCTGCGATTACGAACAAACCGCTATTAGAATCAATTTTTATATCGCCAATTTTAAACATTTTATATTTCCTGAATGGTTATTCAAATATTCTAAATATTCTTCTTTTCATTCCTATTGGTTTGCTGCCCGGCGGAATTAAAACCTTAACAGCCTGCGGCATTATGCTTATCTCTAAAGGCATCGCAGGGCCGGGGTCGCCATCAAGTTCAGTTTCCATTTTGACATCGGAATATATTTTAATTTTTTTGCACTGCCTGTAAATAACATTTTTGCTTTTGCGATGACGCTTAAAAACCGTCATAAGAGAATGGTACAGCAGCGCCGGCCTGTTATGGCATTTGTATATGCAAATATCCAGCAGTCCGTCGCCGTAGTCGGCCTTTTGCAGAATCGGCAAACCGACCGCATATCGCGAAATACTGCCGAATATCGCCAGTCCTCTGTCGTCAAAAATAACCTCGTCGTCGGCTTCGACCGTGAATTTCGGAAAATCATATTTCATAAACGACTGAAAAATCGGCATAAAATAATGCAGATGCGTGATGTTGCCTTTTCGCCGCGCGTCAACGAGCTTTACAACGTCGCCGTCGAAGCCGATGCCGCCGACCGATGTGAAAAACCTGTCGTTTGCTTTGCACAAATCCAAAGGATGCAAAATCCAGGCTTCAAAAACTTTTACCGCGGTTTTGAAATTAAATTTGTAGCCTAATTCGTTTGCCAGCAGATTTTCCGTTCCGCAGGGCAAAAGCATAAGAGGCTTATCGCTGCCTTCCAGACCGCTGACAGTTTCACGAATCGTGCCGTCACCGCCTGCCACGACAACCAACTGGCAGTCATATTTCACCGCAGCGTCCGCGGCTATCTCTTTGGCGTGATTTTGATGTTGAGTGTAATGAATCTGGAGGTTGAAATTTTTCTTTTCTAAGTATTCAATAAATCTGCACGCGAGCTGCTTTTCGCACCTTGCGCCCGCTCTGGGATTTATTATCAGCGTGATATAGCCGGTGTCTGGATTCATTATTTTGTATCGAATGAAATAGTTCTGCTTTTAATGCCTGCTTTTTTAATCGCTTCTTCAATCAGATGAGCGTAGCTTTGCGGAATATGCGATTTTTTTTCAAGTCCGAGCTGCTTTTGAACTTTTTCTATCTGTTCATCGCTGGGGCCTTCAATTTCTATGAACTTTCCGAGCATCGGCAACTCGTCCAGCGCGACTTTGCAATCCGCAAAATCCCAGAGGCTGCGTTTTTTTTCGAACGTGAGCCTTATCTTATAGCCGAGGTGGGTAAAAAGCTCGGCGAGTTCCTCGGCCTTTTCAATCTTTATGCCGATTTCCCTGCGGGTTTTGAAGCGATGATTTTCTCGCGCGCCTTTGTAAGTCAACTCAATCGCCTGGCCAATGTGATTTTTATGCCTTCTTATCCGCAGACAGCGGTCGGATTTCACGAGCGAATCCTGCGCATCGTCATAATAGTCGTCGGCCTGAACAAAATCGCCGTCAAACTTCGCGTCTAAAGCCTTGAGCCTTTCAATTACAGACTCAAAACCTTCAACTTTCAGCTTTATTTCAATTTCAAGAGCCATACTATTCCCTATCTCCTAAACCCTATCCCCTATATTACGATATTAACGAGTCTTGACTTTATTACGATTACCTTTTTGATTTCTTTGCCGGTGATTGCGGATATGACTTTCTCGCAGGCCAATGCCTTTTGTTTTATAAACTCATCGTCAGCGTCCGCGGGAACGACAATTTTATCCTTTATCCTGCCCAAAACCTGAACGGCTATTTCAATTTCCTTTTCCGCAGCTAATTCCTCGCTGTACTTCGGCCAATTTTCATAAGCGAGCGTTTTTTTATGGCTGAGCTTTTGCCAGACTTCCTCCGCTATATGCGGCGAAAACGGCGCAAGCAGCAGAACAAAAGCCTCAATCGCTTTTCTCGGCAGAGCAGGGAGTTTGCCGATATGATTTACAAAAATCATCATTTGGCTGATTGCGGTATTGAAACGGAAATTGTCAATATCGCCGCCGACTTTTTTAATCGTCTGATGCAGCAGCCGCTGCGTTTCTTCGTCAGCCTCGATGTCGGAAATAGTACTTTTGATATTGCCGGTTTCGTCAATCACCGTTCGCCAGAATTTGCACAAAAAGCGGTGAACGCCCTCAACGCCCTGCATATTCCAGGGTTTCGTTGCTTCCAGCGGCCCCATAAACATTTCATACAGCCGCATAGAATCCGCGCCGTAATCGGTAATCACCTTATCGGGGTTGACGACGTTGCCGCGAGACTTGCTCATCTTCTGGCCATCTTCGCCGAGAATCATTCCCTGATTTATAAGTTTCTTGAACGGCTCCGGCGTGCTTACATAACCGAGGTCGAAAAGCGTCTTATGCCAGAATCGCGAATAAAGCAAATGCAGTACCGCGTGTTCCGCGCCGCCGATATACAAATCGACCGGCATCCAGTATTTTTCTTTTTCTTTCGACCATGCGGCATCGGAATTTTGCGCGTCGAGATACCGCAGATAATACCAGCAGCTTCCCGCCCATTGTGGCATTGTATTGGTTTCGCGTCGCGCGGTCGTGCCATCGGGCAGTTTGACGTTCACCCAATCGGTAATCATCGCAAGCGGCGGTTCGCCATTGCCGGACGGCTTGAAACTATCCGTCTCCGGCAATACAAGCGGCAACTGCTTTTCATCGAGAGCCGTTATGCTTCCGTCAGAATGGTGTAGAATCGGAAATGGCTCGCCCCAATAACGCTGACGTGAAAACAGCCAATCGCGCAATTTGTAATTGACCGCTTTCTTGCCGAGCTTATTTTCAGCAAGCCAGCCTGTAATTTTTTCTTTAAATTCGGCGGTCGAGAGGCCGTTAAATTTTTCGCTGTTGATAGCAATGCCTTCGCCGGTATAACAGACATCCCCGTTTAATATATCTTCAATAACCCCATCTGCCCAAGCATCCTCTTCATCCTTTGATGGCGGCCATGTTAGTTTGCCCTCATATTTATAGCAACCACCTATTCCAGAGAGGAGAGCTTGTTTTCTGCTCGGTTCGACAACCGGAATAATCGGCAGATTGAATTTTTTGGCGAATTCAAAATCGCGGTCATCGTGAGCAGGCACGCTCATAATCGCGCCTGTGCCGTAGCTGATGAGAACATAATCGCTAATCCAAATCGGCGTTTTTTTGCCGTTGACGGGATTGATTGCGAAAGCTCCGGTAAATTCGCCGGTCTTGTCTTTGGCAAGGTCTGTCCTGTCCATATCGCTCTTGCTTTGAGCTTTCTTTTTATAATCCGCAATCGCTGATTTTTTATCCGCTGTGGTAATTTCATCAACAAACGGATGTTCCGGCGCAAGAACCATATAGGTTGCACCGAAAAGCGTATCCGGCCGGGTAGTAAAAACGGTTATTTTTTTATCGCTGCCATCTATTTTAAAATCTACTTCCGCGCCTGTACTCTTGCCTACCCAGTCGGTTTGCAGCTTTTTTATTGAATCAGGCCAATCGACCAATTTTAAGTCGTCAACGAGCCTGTCTGCGTATTTTGTAATTCGCAGCATCCACTGTCTCATTGGTTTTCTGATTACCGGATGTCCGCCTCGCTCGCTTACGCCGCCGATGACTTCTTCATTTGCCAAAACCGTTCCCAGTTCAGGACACCAGTTGACAGCGACTTCGGCTTCATAAGCCAGCCGGTTGTCATCTATATATTGTCTTTTCTGCGATTCGGTCAAACCTGCCGGTATTGGCAAATCCTTAATCGGCTTTGCCTTTTGCTCTTTCGCGTCGAAGAAACTATTGAAAAGTTTAAGAAAAATCCACTGCGTCCATCTATAATATTTTTCATCGGTAGTATCGACCTGCCTGTCCCAGTCGTAAGAAAAGCCCAGCGATTTAATTTGCCTTCGCATATTGTCGATGTTCTTCTGGGTTGTTTGAGCAGGATGTGTGCCTGTCTGAATCGCGTACTGCTCTGCGGGCAGGCCGAACGCGTCCCAGCCGATTGGGTGCAGCACGTTAAAATTTTTCATTCTCTTATAACGTGCGACAATATCGCTTGCCGTGTAGCCTTCGGGGTGTCCGACGTGCAGTCCCTGCCCTGATGGGTAGGGGAACATATCTAAAACGTAGTATTTCGGCTTAGCCTTATTGCTATCGTCAGCGGCGAATGTCTTGTTTTGCTCCCAAAACGTCTGCCACTTTTTTTCGATTTCGTTGAAGTTGTAAAATCCCTTGTTTTCTTCCATTTTTTTAGTGTCCGGAATGAGGGCAGGAGCCGCTTGATGGGCAGGTATGACATTTGCCGCCATCGGATGGGTTTTTAACGTGAGCCGCGAAGGCGGAAAATTGTTTGGCTAATTTTTTCCCGCCGCAATGTGAGCAGGTATGTTCCGATTTGGAGTCGGCTTTTTCCAGAAATTCGCTGATTTTTCCACATTTTTCGCATTTATATTCAAAAATCGGCATAAATAACTCCGTATAATTAGAAACCCGATAGTATATCTCGAAATGCGGTTGTGGCAAGGAAAACATTGATTATCGGCGTTGATGGGTATCGGCGACCTTTGATTTTCGACCAAATTAGGTGTTTTCAGCTTCCGTTTAATATGTATAATGCCCGAAGCGGTATTTGTAGCGGCAGCATATAATTTTTTTAGGTAATTCGGATGTCGGTTGATATTTGCGATAAGTCAGTTGTCGAATTAATTCATAAAACCTCTCAAACTGTCGGCGTACCGATAGGCGGCGGACGAATCCGGCGAACCTCATCACGGTTTTGCCTCGGCGTTGAGCATGGCGATTACAACGGAACGGAGCTTTTCGGAGTTGGAACAGACCGCTTCATCTGGCTTGCATACCGAACAAACGACAAAGGCCGAGTAAGGCTTTTCAGCCAAAATTTTCCGGGCGATGGCGTTGTCGATTTCGATTTGGCCGATATCCCCGCTCCGCAATCGTCGTCGATTGCGCACAACTGGGCGCGTTTTGTTTATGGCGTATTATACGTCCTGCGGCGCGAAGGATATAAAATCACCAAAGGCATTGATGGTATTGTTTATGGCAACATACCCGGCGGCGGAATGTCGCGTTCCGCTTCGCTGACGCTGAATCTCATTTTATCCATTTTCGATGCCAACGGCATTGCCGCCAACGACCAGATGCGAATTGTCGATTTGGCTCAAATGGTCGAAAACGACTACATCGGCTCACCCTGCGGCAAACTCGACCAGATTATGATACTCTTTGCCAAAGAAGGCCTCGGCACGCATTATAACCCCGCCGCACGGTCGGTCAGCTATATTCCTTTGGGCGGTGGCGCGGCTGATTTTCGTCTTGTCAGCCTCGACACCGGCACGGTTCGGCCTGGACTGGAGAAATCAACCTACCGCATCCGACGTGCCGAATGCGAAGAACTTGTATCGCTGCTGCAAAAGGCCGGCTATAAAATTTCCAATCTTGCTGATATAAAAGATTCTGCGACGTATGAAAAAATAATAACGCAATTTCAGTCGAGCCATCCTGCGTTGTGCCGCCGATTGACGTATATCTATCACGCCCGGCAGAGATTTTACGAAATGCTCGACGCGTGGAAGCAGGGCGATGTTGAAACTGTAGGCCGAGTGTTCCGCGCCGACGGCATCGGCCTGCGCGATGAATACCAGATTTCCGGGCCGGAACTGGAAACGATGTGCGATATTGCTCGCACTGTCCCCGGCGTGCTTGGCGAACGTATGCTTGGCGGCGGCGACAAGGGAGCTGCCGGTGCGATAGTTTTGGCAGACAGGGTGAACGCTCTCAAACAAGCCGTCGATACAGCATATCCGGTTAGCCATCCTTTATATAAAGATAAGTACGCTGTCCACGCCTGCAAAGTGGTCGATGGCGTAAGAGTGTATAACGGGATTTAGTAAAATTTAAAAAAAAATTAAAAAAACTTGCGCAAATTTTGCCATTTTTAACCCCTTTTTTTGGGATATTTTTTAGGAAAATGCGGTTTATAGGCATAAAAAACGATTCTGGATATTAAAGAGGCGCAAGTTTTTTGCAAAAAATTGAAAGTTTTTGCAAATTTTTGACGGTTTTTGACGATTTTAACCTCGGATTGGGCGGATTTTCACGGATTTTGATGGGTTTTTGATGTGTTTTTTGCAAGTTTTATTCAGGATTAAATAATTCGTCTTTTGCCGAAAGGCAAAAGAGTGATTCAGTTATCAGTTATCTGTTATCAGTGAAAGAGGCACAAAGTCGCAGAGGCACAAAGTAGATAGTCAGTATTCAGTAGTCAGTAGGTGGCCGATGAGATTTTAACCGCGTGGGCTGAAGCCCACCCTACAAAACTTTTTTTAGACGGGATAACTCGCCGCGATGCGCACCGCAGCGGGCAGGATTTTTTTATGCAGGGTTGAGAAGAAGACAGTTTTTTGCTTGATTGCCGACAATAAGTATCATATAATAATGTAGTCGTCTATGGAGCAGGAAGAAAATGAAAAGTTGTTTGAGGATTTTCCATTTGTGAACAATTCAGCGGAGTTTCTCTGGAAATTATTCAGACAGGATAAGGAAGTGAAAAACTAAAAGTGAAAAGTGGAAAACTGTGGAATCGGCAATCCGTCTTCGTCCTGCGGACTACGCCGCGACAGGCGGCCGATGGGGTTTAATGAACCCTGCCATAGTGATGGCAGGGCTAAGCGACCGCCGATGAGATTTTAAAATAATAAACCGCGTGGACAGACCCTTCGACGGAGCTCAGGGCAGGCAATCTGTCCACTACGAAACGATAATGTATGGCCATCATAAGGATTGCCATGCAATGACCGTTCGGTCGATTTCGTCAGCTTCAAAAAGAGCCCTGTCATATTTGGGATGTCCCATTTGGCCGCCGATTTTTCGCTTCTTCTTTTTGTTGTTTACAGACTGCGAACTGATGATGTCAGACGATGGCGGTTTGGAAGAATTTGAAGAGTTCTTTTCAAGCCGGGCAATCTTTTCTTGCAGAAGTATTATGTACTCTCGAAGTTGCTTATTTTCTTCGGTCAGTTGTTTTATAACACTTGCCGTCTGAAAATCTACCTACAAACTTGACGTGCACTCAAAACAGTCGCTTGTATCGTTTTTTGATTGACATTACAACGCTAATCTGTTTTCTATACGAGCCTTATATTTAATTTGGAATCTGTAATAATATGCCGCTTATCGCGATGAAAGATGCCAGTTTTGGTTTCGGCGGGCCGCTGCTTCTGGAGGAAATGAACTTCCAAATCAGCCCCGGCGAAAGAGTCTGTCTGCTCGGCAGGAACGGCAGCGGGAAGTCAACCTTTTTGCGCATTCTGCGGGAAGAACTGAAAATCGTCGCAGGCGAAATTAACCGTCAGCCGAATCTGCGAATCGGTATGCTCGAACAATCCGTTCCGCAGCAGACCACCGGCAGCGTGTTTAATGTCGTTGCCGAGGGGCTGGGCGATGCCGGCAGGCTGCTTGTCGAATATCACAGTATAGACCACGAAAAAGCGACAGGTCACGGCATTGATGAAGAAAAAATGCTTAAATTGCATAATGAATTAGACAGAACTGATGCGTGGAAAAAACTGCGGGTCGTCGAAACTGCCATCTCACAGGTATCGCTCGATGCGGATGCGGAATTCAGTCAGCTTTCAGCCGGGCTTAAACGCAGGGTACTGCTGGCAAGGGCTCTTGCTGCCGAGCCGGATATATTAGTGCTTGATGAGCCGACAAACCATCTCGACGTGGACGCGATAAGCTGGATGGAAGATTTTCTGCTGCGGTACTCAAAGACGCTGCTGTTTGTAACGCACGACAGAAAATTTTTAAAAAAACTCGCTACTCGAATTCTCGAAATAGACCGCGGCAGACTTTCAAGCTGGGATTGTTCTTATGATGAATATCTCAAGAGAAAGGAACAGCTTCTTGCCGCCGAGCAGATTCAGTGGGAGCATTTTGATAAAAAACTTGCCGAGGAAGAACGCTGGATACGAAAGGGCATTCAGGCTCGCCGAACTCGCAACGAGGGACGAGTAAGGGCGTTAAAAAAAATGAGGCTGCAGCGAAGCCAGCGGAAAAATTTAGAAGGCGTCGCGAGAATTGAAATCAACAAGGCCGTGCGTTCCGGCGAGCTTGTGGTCAAGGCGATAAACGCCGGATTTTCTTACGACAAAAATGAGCAGGCTATTATCAGCGGCCTGAACACTTCTGTTATGAGGGGCGACAGAGTCGGCATTATCGGCCCCAACGGAATGGGCAAAACAACGCTGCTAAAGCTGCTGCTCGGCGAAATCGCTCCGACGACGGGCAGCGTAAAACTCGGCACAAACGTCGAATGCGCATATTTCGACCAGCTTGGCGGGCAGTTGGAACTTGACAAAAGTCTGGCCGAGAATATCGGACACGGATACGACACGATTGTAATCAACGGCAGAAGAAAACAAATAGTCGCTTACCTGATGGATTTTATGTTCACGCCGAGCAAGTCAACGTCGCCGGCATTTAATCTTTCAGGCGGCGAGCGCAATCGTCTGCAAATCGCCAGGATTTTTACGCAGCCGTCGAATCTGCTTGTGCTTGACGAGCCGACAAACGACCTTGACGTTGAAACGCTGGAGCTGCTTGAGGAAATGCTGATTCAATATACCGGTACGGTATTGATTGTCAGCCATGACAGGGAATTTATCAATAATGTCGTAACCAGCACTCTTGTTCTCGAAGGCAGCGGCGTGGTTAAGGAATATGCCGGCGGATATGACGACTGGATTATTCAGCGAAAGAAAAATGAAGATGCGGAAAAGGAGGCTGCCGTCAAAGACAAGCCGGAGCGTGCAAAACGCCCCAAACCTGCCAAACTAACTTATTCGCAAAATCTGGAGATGCAAAAGCTGCCAGGCATTGTGGAAAAACTCGAAAAACAGATTGCCGAACTGCACGAGAAAATGTTAGAGCCATTATACTATAAGCAGGATGGCGTGATTATCGCTAAAGCAAAAAGCGATTTGGAAAAATCCAGCATCGAACTTGCCGCCACTTACAAACGGTGGGAAGAACTGATGGACATAGAATAAAGATGTAAGGAAGCAGGGAAGTAAAGAGGCAAGGAAACAAGTCAAAACCTTTTCCTTACTTCTTTATCTCTTTGCCTCCTTGTTTCCTTTACTTATCCGATAAATGTTCCGCTGCGATTCATCACATCGCCGTTTGCGTTGGATATGTCCGGGCTTGGAGCAGCCAGATCGTTGTCTGGCGATGATACATCGTCGGGTTGGCCGTCGATTTGAATCGCGAAGGTCAGTGGGCCGATTTGCAGACGGTCGCCCGGCTTGACTTCCGTTTCATCAAGGATTTTCTGGCCGTTGAGAAATGTGCCGTTGCTCGAGCGCAGGTCGCGGACTTTTAGGGATTTATCTTCCTGGCTCAACTGGCAATGCCTGCGTGAGACTACCTGCAGCGGGATGTACAATTCACAGTCAGGCCGCCGACCAAGTATCGTAGCCTTGTTGCGAACAGGAAAGACCTGTTTGTTGCCGTCTTTCTTCAGCAATATCAGCGAAACATTCATTTCGCTTCCTTTCAGGCTGTAATCGTTTTTGTAAAAACCTATTACGCTGTTAATTCTACCATATCAGCAATGTTTTGGCAAGTTTTTAATGGATTTGGGGTATTATTTGGACTTAAGGTGTCTTGTAATCTGCCGTTGACGCACAGCGGCGTTGCCGTTAGACTTCGGCGTTTTAATTTGCAGGAAAGAACTATGAATAAGTATAAAGCGGCGATATTTGACCTTGACGGGACATTGGTGGATTCTGTGGCTGACTTGGCGGATGCGTTCAACTACGGTTTGGAGCAATTCGGTCTGCCCAAAAGAACCATCGATGAATTGCGAAAAATGATTGGCGACGGCATCAGAATCACAATCAGCAGGGCTCTTGCACCGGACAGGCAGGAATTTATCGACCGTGTGGCCGAGAAAATGCGTGAAAAATACGCCAAAACCTGCCTCGTTCAGACAAAACCTTATGACGGGATCCCCGAAGTGTTGGCCGAACTTGCTAAAAAAGAGGTCAGGCTCGCTGTTCTAACCAATAAAGACCAGACAATGGCGCAAAAAATTGTGGAGCATTTTTTCCCCGGCCGGTTTGAAATAATTCGTGGCACGACGAGCATTGACCCTGTCAAACCCGACCCGAAAGCTGGATTGCAGATTATAAAGGATTTTGAAATCGCTCCAGAGCAAACGGTATTTATCGGCGACAGTCCTGCTGATATTCAAACCGCCAAAGCCTGCGGGAGTTATTCAGTCGGCGTGAATTGGGGACTTCGTTCAGCGGAGGAACTGATGCAAAACAGGGCGGATGTTATCATATCAAAACCAGATGAATTGCTCGGCGTGTTTGGTTTTATAAAATAATGGAGACAATAAGAAGATAATTTTGTTACGCGGATTGGTTGGAAAAGTTACATTATAGTTTGCAAAACAGTAAAAAAAATGTAGAATGTCCATTCCTTTTTCGGGGAGTAGCTCAGCTTGGCTAGAGCGCTGCGTTCGGGACGCAGAGGCCGGAGGTTCAAATCCTCTCTCCCCGATTCAAATAAACCCATATAATACAAAGACTTATATGGGTTTATTATTTGTGTGGAAATTAAGGGCATACCTAAAACGCGTGGACAGAAAATCTGTCCACCTACACGCTTACATTTTTCGATTTTTTTCACGGACGTTGCTATTTTGCACTTTTAGCCTTATAATAATCCTGAACTAAACGGCATTTTTATTATAAAAATCTTAAGTTATGTCAGAAAAAGGATTTGCGCATCTTCATCTTCACACGCAATACTCGCTCTTAGATGGAGCTATTGCGCCGGGGAAATTATTTAAACGCTGCAAACAGATGTCAATGGATTCTGTCGCGATTACAGACCACGGCAATATGTTCGGCGCGATAGATTTTTATCTTCAGGCTCGCGCGGCGGAAATAAAACCCATCATCGGCCTTGAGGCTTATGTCGCGCCCGATTCACGATTTAATAAACAAAAATCATCCATCGCAGACGCGGCATATCATCTGATTCTGCTTGCGGAAAATAATACAGGCTATAAAAATCTGCTGAAATTGGCCAGCGTCGGCTACACCGAGGGATTTTATTATCGGCCAAGAATCGACAAGGAAATTCTGGCAGAATGCAGCGAGGGGATTATCTGCTCGACGGCCTGTCTGAAAGGCGAGGTAAATTTCGCGCTTTCCAAAAACGACGGGGCCTGGGCGAAAAAAGCGATAGAAGAATATCTGAAAATTTTCGGCGAAGACAGATTTTTTATGGAAGTGCAAGAACATCAGCCGACCGATTGTCCGTGGGTGAGGCAGGCGGTAATAGATTTGGCTCGCAAAATGTCGCTGCCTCTGCTGGCGGCTAATGATGCGCATTTTTTGGACGCGGACGATTATGAGGCGCACGACGCTCTGACCTGTTTGAGTACGGGAAAGCGGGTGAACGAAGAAGGCAGAATGAGTTATCCGCGCGATGTGTATGTCAAATCGCCTGACGAAATGCGGGAGATGTTCAGGGATGTGCCTGACGCGTGCGATAATACGCTGCTTGTAGCGCAAAGATGCAATGTTGAAATTGACACCAAGACCCGGCACGCGCCGTCGTTTAAAACACCGGATAAGTCAACGCCCGAAAAATTTCTTACGAAATTATGCTATGAAGGCGCAAAAAAACGCTACGGCAAAATGACCGATGAAATCAAGCAGCGGCTTGACCACGAACTTGAGATAATCGAGAGCAAGGGCTTTTCGAGTTATTTTTTGATTGTCTGGGATTTTTGCCGATTCGCCGCGGAAAATAACATTCCAACCGGAGCCAGAGGCAGCGGAGTCGGCACGGTAGTCGGATATTGTCTTGGCCTTTGCGATGTTGACCCGATTCGCTACGATTTGCTGTTCGAGCGGTTTATGGACCCGCAGCGAAACGAGATGCCCGATATAGATATTGATATTTGTCAGGACGGCAGAGCGAAAGTTCTCGAGTACGTCCGCAGTAAATACGGCCACATCGCGCAGATTATAACATTCGGAACGCTCAAGGCTCGCGGCGTTATACGCGATGTTTGCAGGGTTCTCGATGTTCCGCTTGCTGAAGCGGACAGGCTCGCGAAATTAGTGCCGACAACTCTTGATATCACGCTCGAAACGGCGATGGAGCAGGAGCCTGATTTAAAAAAAGCTTATGAGCAAAACCCGATGACAAAAAGAGTCATCGACATCGGCAAAAAGCTCGAAGGTCTTACCCGCCACGCATCTGTTCACGCCTGCGGAGTGGTTATAGCCGATGAGCCGCTGACGAATTTTGTGCCTTTGTATCGCGATACGAAGTCGGAAGATATTATTACGCAATTTGAAGGCCCGCTGATAGATAAAATCGGTCTTTTGAAAATGGACTTTCTCGGCCTGCGGACGTTGAGCGTTATTCAGCGGACGATTGACCTTGTCGCGGCGACGCATAACGTAAAAATAGATATTGAAAAAATCGATTTGACCGACCCGAAAGTTTTTGAGATTTTCGCTACGGGCAAGACAAGAGGCGTGTTCCAGTTTGAATCCGGCGGAATGCAGGATTTGCTTATGCGTCTCAAGCCAGACAGGATTGAAGACCTTATCGCGGCCAACGCTCTTTATCGACCTGGTCCGATGGCTCTCATCGGAGATTTTATAGAACGCAAGCACGGCGTAAGATGGACTGTGCCGCATCAGATTATGAAGGAGGTTCTTGAGGAAACTTTCGGCATTATGGTTTATCAGGAACAGGTAATGCGTATCTGCAACCGGCTGGGTGATATACCGCTGCGGGAGGCTTATACGCTGATTAAAGCCATAAGCAAAAAGCAGGTCTCGACGATTTCAAAGCAGAAGGAACAGTTTGTAAAAGGCTGCGGTGAAAAAGGTTTGGACAAGCATAAGGCCGATGAAATTTTTGAACTTATAGAGCGGTTTGCCGGCTACGGTTTTAATAAGAGCCACGCGACGCGATATTCGTTTATTGCGTTCCAGACGGCGTATCTGAAAGCTTATTGGCCATTGGAATTTATGGCATCGCTTTTGACTTATGAACGAGGCGACGCGGATAAAGTCGCAGAATACATCGGCGAATGCCGGCAGATGGGCATCGAGGTTTATCCGCCGGACATAAACGAAAGCTCGAATGATTTTACGGTTATCTACGAGGAAGAAAGCAAACGCAAAGAAGGCAAGGGGATTATTCGATTCGGTTTGGCGGCGGTTAAAGGCGTCGGCGAAAAAGCGGTCGAGCAGATTATCCTCGCAAGAGAAAAGACGAGCCAGTTTCACAGTTTATTCCACTTTTGCGAAAATGTTGACCTGCGTTTGGCGAACAAGCAGGTAATCGAATCGCTGATAAAGGCTGGGGCTTATGACCGGCTTGGCGGAAGTCGCGCGCAAATGCTGGCGGCTCTCGAAATGGCTATGAAAGCTGGAAGCGATACGCAGGTTGACCGCGCAAACGGCCAGCTCGGCCTGTTCGGCGCAATGGAAACGCAAAAGGATTACGCAAAAGACCATCAGCGTTTGCCCGATGTGCCTGCCTGGCCGGAGGCGCAAATGCTCGCTTATGAAAAGGAAGTTCTCGGCCTGTACGTTACAAAAAATCCGCTAAGTCAGCACGCCGATACAATCAGCGTCTATAGCACGGCGAACACGGCGGAATTGAGCGCAGACAAGGGAGGCCAGACCATCGTTATCGGTGGAATGGTTCAGAAGATTCGCAATATCGTTACACGCAACGGCAGAAACGCGGGCGCGAAAATGGCGGTCTTTACGATTGTAGATTTGCAGGGGACGTGCGAAGTTGTGATGTGGTCGGATTGCTTTGCGGTGTTTGGCGGGATGCTGGCCGTTGATAAGGTTCTGTTCGTAAAGGGGCGGCTGGATTTGACCAGAGAAACGCCGCAGATTATTTGCGAGGAATTGATAGATATTGAACACGCGGGAGCCAAATTAGCGGCGAATATAAATATCCTGCTCAATGAAATTGAAATTACAAAAGAAAAAATCGCGCACATAAAAACTATATGCTCGGCGCACAGAGGCAAAAGTCCGGTTTATATAACCGTCAAAACAATCGCGGGCGTTACCGTCAAAGCAGCGGCAGGGAAAGGCCTTGCGGTAAATCCGTCAACGGATTTTTGCAGGCAAATGGAATACTTAGTCGGTGCGAAAAATTTCCGGATGTCGAGATAATAATAGCCAATAGCCAGTAGTCAGTAGAATGGAATCGGCTGCGCCGATGAAGTTTTAAAATTTTCACCGCAGAGACATCCGTCTCCGCAAAGGCTCCGACGCGACAGGCAGAGGGCGCAGAGAAAAAATATATTACCATTTTTTTCTTATCGGGATGCCGGCGGCGATAAGCTCATCCTTAATCTGCCTAATCGTAAATCTGCCGGTGTGAATCATACTGGCGATAATGGCGGCATCGGCTTTTGCATTATTGAAAACGTCAATCAAATGTTTGCATGTTCCGCCGCCGCCGCTGGCAACAACCGGAATTTTTACGCTCTCGGCAATCATTCTGGTAAGCGTAATTTCAAAGCCTTCCTGTGTGCCATCGGCATCAACGCTGTTGACGACGATTTCGCCCGCGCCGAGGCCTTCGGCTTTTTTCGCCCATTCGAGAGCATCCATTCCCGTTCGGGTTCTAAAGCCCTGCGTGGTAATTTCGTAGCCGCTGGGGAATTTTCCTTTGTCTTCGACTTTTACCGGGTCCATTCCAAGCACGATACACTGCGAGCCGAAAAGTTTCGCTCCCTGTGCGATGATGTCGGGGTTGCGGACGGCAAGGGAATTTACGCTCACCTTTTCTGCGCCCGCAAGCAAGACCTGCCGAATGTCTTCGATGGTTGAAATTCCGCCGCCGACTGCAAATGGAATATGAACAGCTTTTGCGACATCGCGAACCATATCTATATCTATGCCTCTGCCCTGCGCGGAAGCGGTAATATCGTAGAAGACCAGCTCATCGCAGCCGCCATCGCTATACGCGACAGCCATTTCGATTGGGTCGCCAAGGTCGATGTTGTTCTGGAATCTAACGCCCTTGGTAACCTTTCGGTCTCTTACGTCAAGGCACGGAATTATTCTTTTAGTTAGCATAAAAAAATAGCCACAGAGTATCTTTAATTTTTATTTTTAGCCACAGAGTTCACAGAGGACACAGAGAATAAAAAATATATAACTCTGTGTTCTCTGTGGCTTTACCTTCCATTCCAGGTGCCGAAATTTTCGAGCATTTTCAGGCCGATTCTGCCGGAGCGTTCCGGATGAAACTGCACAGCTACGATATTTTCCTTTGCAACCGCGCTGGAAAAAACGGCATCGGCGTATTCAGTTTGGCCGATGATATAATTTTTATTACTGCAATCAGGATAATAGCTGTGAACGAAATAAAATTCGCTATTGTCTTCTATGCCGGCAAAAATCTGATGAGGCTTTGTGATTTTTACCGTGTTCCAGCCCATCTGCGGAATTTTGCAGAATTTATCGTCGGTTTTGAATTTTTTTACGCTGCCGGGCAGAATGCCGGTGCAGGTCGTCCCGCCATCTTCCTGACTGCTCTCAAACAGAAGCTGCATACCTATACATATACCGAAAAACGGGATGCCGTCAGCGATAACTTTTTTTATTGCATCGAGAATGTTCAGGGATTTTAGATTATCCATCGCTGATTGGGCTGCGCCAACGCCGGGGAAGACGATTTTCTCTGCGGACAGAATATCACTTGGCCGGTCGGTAATTTTGACCTTTTGGCCGATGTGTTCAAAAGCCAGCTTAACGCTGGTCAGGTTTCCCGCTTTGTAGTCAATTATTGTTATCATTTTGTTTTCTTTTGGTTATAATGCCGGACACTATTATAAGGTATTATTTTTACGGAGGCAAGGTTTATGCTAAAGGGAATACCGGCGGTTATATCGCCCGAACTTTTGAAAGTTTTGTGTGAAATGGGGCATGGCGACGAGATTGTTATCGCGGACGGCAATTTTCCGGCCTGCTCTGTCGCACAGCGGCTTGTTCGCTGCGATGGTCTGGGCGTGCCGGAGGTGCTGAAAGCTGTTTTGACGCTGTTTCCGCTTGATAGCTATGTCGAAAAGGCGGCGGCATTGATGGCGGTTGTCCCCGGCGACAAAACAAAACCAGCTATTTGGAACGAATACCGAAAAATTATAAAATCAAGCGGTGAGCCGTTTGTGGATTTTGAATTTGTCGAGCGGTTTGCGTTTTATGAAAGAGCTAAAAAAGCCTTTGCCGTTGTCGCAACGAGCGAGTCGGCTATTTACGCCAACATAATACTCAAAAAAGGCGTGATAAAACTGTGAGGCTCTGTTATAATCTCGCATTCTTACTTTTATCATTTTAAGGGATATGAAATGCTTAGAAATATGTTTCTTATTTTAACATTTGCCGCGGCAGGCCTGATGTCAGGCTGCAATGAGTCGGCAAAAACAAACAAAAAACCCATTCAGGAAAGCAAAAAGCAAATGACAGCAGAAAAAACAAAGCAAACCAAAGTCAGAATCGAAACCAGCAAAGGCGATATCGTTATCGAGCTTAACGAGGAGAAAGCCCCGATTTCGTGCAAAAACTTCCTTCAATACGTCGATGAAAAGTATTACGATGGTCTGATTTTTCACCGTGTAATAAAGGATTTTATGATTCAGGGCGGCGGAATGAACGCGCAAATGCGTCAAAAAGCGACAAAGCCGCCGATTGTCAACGAAGCCAAAAACGGCCTTAAAAATGACCGCGGCACTATCGCTATGGCGCGTACTTCAGACCCTGACAGCGCGACTTCGCAATTCTTCATCAATCACGCTGATAATGATTTTCTGAACTTTGGCGCTCGCGATGCCGGGTATGCCGTATTCGGCAAAGTAGTTGAGGGTATGGATGTCGTCGATAAAATCGCGAATGTCAAAACCAAAGCAGGCGACGTGCCGAACGAAACAATAACGATAAATTCGGTTACAGTGGAATAGACCAAAGAAGCGTGTAAATGAACAGCAGGCTGTATCACGGAATTATCCTTGTGGTCTGTTCGGTTGTGATAACCGCGGCGTTTGTATGCGATGTCGATAAACTCGGAATATATTTTTTCGGCTGGAAATGGCCGATGAAATGTCTTCTGCACAGGTTTTTCAATGTTGACTGCGCGTTGTGCGGAATGAGCAGGGCTTTTGTTTCGACCGCAAATGGCGATTTTGCCGATGCGTTTGAGTATCACGCACTTGGGATACCAGTGTTTTGCTTTGTCGCGATGCAGATTCCGTACAGGATAATAACGATTATTAAATGCCCGGCACGAACGCCTGCGATTACAAAGATTATGACCGCAATGGGCATTTTTCTTCTTGCTGCGATATTTTTCAGATGGTTCTATTACCTTTTTGAGAGGTTTTTATGGAAACATTAAACAGAAAAATCAGCGTTGTCGAGCCGGTCGGGCCAGCGATAGAACAAGTAAAGCAAATGTTGTTTAAGCCTTTCGATTTGGGCAAAT
Organism: Planctomycetes bacterium GWC2_45_44; assembly: GCA_001824555.1. Classification (GTDB taxonomy): domain Bacteria; phylum Planctomycetota; class Phycisphaerae; order Sedimentisphaerales; family UBA12454; genus GWC2-45-44. The sequence continues at coordinate 30,331 of MHXU01000102.1, read as the reverse complement.
GGTTTATAATCGGATTTTGCGCCTGGCTGGCGGGTCTGTGTTATCAAACAACCGCCGGGCTAAATTATATAAGCAGTTTTGACAAATCGAAAATACCTCCCGAAGTCATAGAGTACTGCAAAAATCATATAATCCTAATCGGTTCGGTCATATTCGTAATGATAGTAATATCGGTTACCGTTTCTGTGCTGCTGACCTGGTTGAGCAGCAGAGGAAAATTTATGTTTCTCGACTGTGTCATAAAAAACAAGGCTGATATCGCAGAGCCGTGGCGGAATTTTAAAAAGCAGGCGAACAGTTTGTTTTTATTTCGATTAGTTTTGCTGCTATCGACAGTTGTTGTCATTTTGCCGTTTGCCGGGCTGTGCCTATATTCGATACATCTGTTTAATATCGCTGTTAAAATTATGATTTTAACAGCGGGTATGTCCGGCGTAGTGTTGATAGCGATGGCAGCGGCGACAATTCAAACGCTGACTTACGATTTTGTGATGCCGATTATGTACATAAATAAAATAAACGCGCTCGCGGCGTGGAAGATATTTTGGCCGGTGTTCTGGCAGAATTTCTGGAAAATCTCACTGCTTTATTTTCTTTTCAAGGCGGTTTTGGCGATGGCAATCGGGGCGATTGTGTTATTTGTTTTCTGCGCCGGCTGCTGCTTGTGCTGTATAAGCGCAGTGATATTCATACCTTATATAAATGCGGTGGTAATGCTGCCGGTGTTAAGTTTTTACAGGTTATATCCGCTGTTTTATTTCCGCCAGTATGGTGCGGAGTTTGACGTATTCGCAGTCAAATCCTGAACCGGAAGTACCGCCGTTGGTATTATTAGACGATTGTCGATGATGCCATATACATTTGCCTGTAGTGGTGGGGCGCAAGTCCGTGAAATTTTTTGAACACACGAGAGAAATGATACGGGTCGTTAAAGTCGAGCGAATAGCCGATTTCATTGATTGAAAAGCCGGATGTGAGCAGCAGCGCCGCGGCTTTATTTAGTTTCAGGCGCATTATATAATCGTGCGGCGTAATCCTGCCATATCGCTGGAACAGTCTTGCCATATAGCGCATATTGACAGCGCAATTGTCGGCAACATCTGCCGGCGATGAAATCATGGTAAAATTATCATCAATATATTTTTTGCATCGCCGATAAGTTTCAATGGATTGCGAAAAATCCGTTGTTGAGAGGTCGATATTTGCCGCTTGCCGCAACAGCAGTATTCGCAGATAACTGCGGCATATCTGCTGCGAGAACGGCGGCTTCTCGATACCCATTCTCATAATAGCTTTTAAAAGGTAAAGGGTTTCGCTCGGATTGGCGACTTCAATGGCGTTTTTTGAGGCAATGGTGCTCTGCTTGAGAAGCTGACTGGCTTTAACGCCGGTAAAAATGATAAAAATATGTTCCAGCGGGCTGTCAGAATTACTTTGGTAATTGTGAGCGTCGCGTGGGCTGAATCCTGAAAGCACGCCGGCTTTCAGTTGGTGCGTTTTTGAATGTATTGTAAATGTTCCCCTGCCGCTTATTGTGTATTTTATCACATAGTACGGATAGCTGTTTCGGTTAATCTGATAGTCCGGGGCGCATTTTTCATAACCGCCGCAGACAATAGCCAGTTCTTTTTTATAGTTTGGCTCGGTCTCGTAGTAGAAGTATTCTGACTTGAAAACATGTCCGGGCCTGCCGCGGACGTATTTTTTCTTTATTACCTTATCGCTGACATTCTTTTTAGACATAACTGCCCTCAAAAGTTCCTTTTATCCATCATTTTGTTACTTATAGCTATTGATGTCAACAACAAATTGCGATAACATTCATTTTAGTCGAAAAAACCTATTGAAAGGATTTAAATATGAAGATTGGCGCAAGTTACTGGATGTTTGATGGCGGTATCGAGGCGAAACTGCCGGTTTTTGACGCGATGAAGCAGGCAAAGAAGCTTGGGTTTGACTCGATAGAGCTTTGCATCGCAAGTCAGGGTGTTTTGACCGACAAAACCACAAAAGAAGAATGCAAAGCCATTGTTGCCGAGGCTAAGAGAATCGGGATTGAGATTTCAAGCGTTGCCAGCGGCGAAAGCTGGGGTAAATCTCCGACCGCCAACGATGCCAAAGTTCGCAAGGCAATCATTGAGTTCACCAAAAAAGCTCTGCAGGTAACAAAATGGCTTGGCACGGATGCGTATCTGTTTGTGCCTGGAGCGGTGGATGTGTTTTTCCTGGCTGATGCCGAGATAATACCTTATGATGTTTGTTATAAAAGGGCGGTTGATGCCGTTAAAAAACTTGTGCCGACAGCCGAGAAGTTAGGCGTTACCGTAGCCATTGAAAACGTATGGAACAAATTCCTCCTAAGTCCGCTTGAGATGCGGAGTTTCATTGACAGCTTTAAGTCGAAACGAATAGGTTCTTATTTTGATGTCGGCAATGTTCTTTTGACGGGCTTTCCGGAGCAGTGGATTAAAATTCTCGGCAAACGCATCAAACGTATTCACATAAAAGATTTCAAAAAGTCGTTCGGCACTGCCGAAGGGTTTGTGGATTTGCTCGATGGCGATGTTGATTTTGCAGCCATCAAAAAAACTCTCGCCGCAATCGGCTACAAGGGTTATGTAACCGCCGAGATGATACCTTACTCGCCGGGCAGACCTGAAAAAACCGCAAAAGCAATGAAAAAAATATTTAAGTAAATAAGTAAAGGAGTCTTACAATGATTAGAGTAGGAATTATAGGTTTGGGCTTTATGGGCAAGATGCACTTTCGCTGCTATAAAGCTAACAAGAACGTGAAATTAGTCGCTATATGCGATATAGACGAAAAGAAATTCGCCGACACCGGCGGCACAGCAGGCAATATCAGCGGCGCAGACAAACCACTCGATTTTAAAGGTGTGTCGCTCTACACTAATTTTGACAAGATGCTCAAAGAAGCCGAGCTTGACGCGGTATCCATAACGCTGCCGACTTATCTGCATTGTCAATACACGCTCAAAGCTCTCAAAGCGGGGGTGCATACATTCTGCGAAAAGCCGATGGCGATGAACGTCGGGGAATGTCAAAAGATGATTGACGCGGCCAAAGCAGCAAAAAAATTATTGCAGATTGGTCATTGCATCAGATTCTGGCCCGAATACGCAAAGCTCAAGGAAATTGTCGATTCCGGCAAATACGGCAAAGTACTCGCCGCGACTTTTCAGCGATTGAGTCTTACGCCGACCTGGTCGTGGGATAACTGGCTGTTAGATGGCAAACGCAGCGGCGGAGCGACGCTCGACCTGCATATCCACGACAGCGATTATGTGCAGTATCTTTTCGGTATGCCGAAAGAAGTTTTCAGCAGAGGCGTAAAGGGGCAGAGCAAAGATATTGACCATATCGTTACAAATTATATTTATGACGGCAAGGTTGTAACAGCCGAGGGCGGCTGGACAATGAAACCGGGTTTTGGTTTTGAAATGAGCTTCAATGTAATGCTTGAAGGGGCGACAATATCTTATGACTGCACGCGCAGCCCAGTCTTTAAATTAGCTCCCGCCAAAGGCGATGTAATAATTCCAATAGTAGCTAAAGGCGACGGCTATTCGATTGAGCTTGAACATTTTGTCAAGGCTGTAAGCGGCAAGTCCGTTCCTCAAATAATTACGCCGAAGGATTCGCTTAATTCGGTAAAGATAGTATTAGCCGAGAAAAAGTCCTGTGCGGCAAATAAAAAGGCGGCCTTAAAGTGAAACTATGCGGCAAGTGGCCGATAGGAGTATGCAGTTGGTCGCTTCAAAATGATTTGCGGCTGCTTGGCGAACTGCGAAAAAACACCGGCATTGACCGTGTTCAGCTCGCGCTGAATCCACAGATTAATTCTGTCGGCAGCGATTATATTGAAAAATTTAAAAAGGCAGGCTGGAATTTCAGCGCGACGATGATTGGTTTCCCGCAGGAAAATTATTCAACGCTCGAAACTATCAGAAACACAGGCGGAATCGTTCCCGATGACTGCTGGGAGCAAAACAAAAAGCTGGCGCTCGATGGAATTCAGCTTACCGCCTTGCTTGGCGTAAAGTATCTGGGATTTCACTTCGGATTTATCGACAATGCGAATGTAAGGCTTGCCGAGCGTGCAAAAGATCTCGCCGATGCCGCCCGAAAAAAAGGCGTTGTGCTGATGATGGAAACAGGGCAGGAAACGGCACAGACGCTTGCCGAGTTTCTTGAAAAACAGAATCACCCGGCTCTGGCGGTAAATCTTGACCCCGCCAATATGATACTTTACGGCAAAGGTAATCCGGTTGAAGCGGTAGGTTTGCTCGGCAAATGGATAAAACATGTGCATATTAAAGATGCTGTGTCTTCGCCTGTAAAAAACACCTGGGGGCGTGAAGTCGCCTGGGGCAGCGGAGAAATATGTTACGAGACATTTCTGGATGCGCTGAAAAAAAACGGTTTTGATGGAACGCTCTCGATAGAACGCGAGGTCGGAGAAAGTCAAATGAGCGATGTTGTTGCCGCAGTCTCCAAGTTAAGCAAGCGATTATAAACGTGCATAAATTACACTTAATTCCGAGTGATGCCGCTGATATCAGAATTGCCATAGCCGGTATGGGCAAGATGGGAAATTTCCATTTCACAGCTCTAAAACAGCTCGCCGCCGGCGAACACGAAGATTATTACAAAGGCGGCATAAGCGAGTATCTCACAAAAATACGCATAGTCGGCGTTTGTGATACCGATTCTTCGCGTCTTGAGGGGTGCGGCGGCATTAGCCGATTTGCCTCTATCGAGGAAATGTTAGACACGACATCGCCGCATATTTTAATAGTTTCCACACCGACTCAAACTCACAGGCAAATAGCCTTGACGGCGATAGAGCGAGGCATTCATACATTTGTGGAAAAACCGATTGTTACCTCCGTTGCGGATATGAACGAGCTGCTCAATGCCGCCCAAAAGTCGGGTATTCGCATAATGTCCGGGCATATTGAGCGATATAATCCTGTCAGCATAAAAATCAGGTCGGCTTTGCGAAACGCCGACCCGCCCGCACAGGAATATTTCTTTTGCCGAACACAGCGGCATCCCAGCCGAATCACTGACGATATTGTAATCGACAAAGTGATACACGACCTCGACCTTGCGATTTGTTTTTTCGGCAATGTCATAAAAGCCCAAATCGCCGATATCAAAATGGTGCAGGGCAAGGCGTATGAAGTGAGAATTTTGCTGGAGCACAGACAAGGCACAAAGGGAAGCTGTTTTGTTTCGTGGCTTACGGATACCGACGCCAAAAAGAGAGAGGTTGAGATATTTCAGGCCGGCCGCAAGTGGAAGGGCGATTTTGTGGCCAAGCGGCTTTGGGTTGACGAGCTTGAGATTAAATGCGAAGTTGATGGAATGATAAAACCAGTCAATAATCAGATAAAAGACGAGTTGGTGGACTTTATAGCGTTCTGTATTGACAGTGTGCCTCTGCAGGGTATAATTCCGCTACTTTCCATTGATGAAATAGCCGAATCGGCAAAATGGCTTGAGAATATAAGTAATATGGTTTTAAAGGATATAGCGAAAATATGAATACGGAACAGGTAACAATTGTTTGTCTTATAAAGGCAAAACAGGCGACCAAAAATCAGGTAAAAAAAGAACTAAGCAATCTTACGAAGATGACGCGTTTGGAAGCCGGCTGTATGAACTACGATTTGCATATATCCGCAGCCGACGACAGCCTGTTTATTATATATGAAAACTGGCGAAATCAGGCTGCTCTTGACAACCATATGTCCCAGCAGTATCTCAAAGACTTTCTTGCGAAAGAGAGCGAGCTTTTAGAGCGGCCTGTTGACGGCAAAATTTGCAGAATTATAAAGTAGTACTATGTCAAAGCTAAATTCAGGAACTTGTCATTGCGAGGAGTCCCGCTTCGGGACGACGAAGCAATCTCGGTTTTCGATGGCTTGAGATTGCTTCGCTGCGCTCGCAATGACATTCTCACAGTTTTTGTTATGACAGGATAGTAGCATAAGGATATAAAATGAAAGTTATGGTAATCGGCGGTACCGGCCATGTCGGTACGTTTATGATTCCACAGCTTATTGAAGCGGGAATGGACGTTGTCGTTGTCGGCTCGGGAAAAACGCCTTTGCCGAAAGATAAAGTCTGGCAAAAAATTAAATACTTGGTCTGTGATGTCAGCAGCTACTGCGAGCTTGATAAATTGGCTGACGAATCGTCGGATGTCGTTGTTGATATGACCGGCGAGGTTTGGAATATCTATCAAAAATTAAAATTGGTCAGCAAACACGTCATAGCCTGCGGCTCTGTCTGGATGTTTGGCGAAGCCAAAGTTGTTCCGATGCCGGAAGAAACGCAAAATCCCTGTCCATTTGAAGATTACCAAAAGCGTTATTCCGAAATTTTAAATCTCGTCAAATTAAGCCGCAAGGACGGCGTTGCTTTTACCGCCATTATGCCGCCCAATATATGCGGCCCAGGCAAAATACCCATAGATTGCCTTGGCGGTCGGAGTCTTGATTTGCACAGAGACCATGCTCGCGGAAAAGAAGTTATTTTGCCGGATGGCCCCGACGCTCTTATCGGCCCCTGCGATGCTCAGGACATAGCGGATTGCTTTGTTAAAGCCGTGCTGAATCGGGATAAATCAGCTCATCAGATATTTAATGTCGGTTCGGCGTATGCTCTTACCGCTACGGAATTAGTCGGCGCATATTCTGAAATTTACAATGTGAAGATTCCAATCAAACGAGTTCCCTGGAATGAATATATCGCTAACGTTAGTCCTGACATTGGCTACTGGTGGCATTTCAAGGCTCATATGTGCCCTGATATATCAAAGGCGAAGAAACTGCTTGGCTATCAGCCCCAATTTACTCCCGAACAAACTATACGCCGGGCGGTTGAGTGGATGAAAATCAATAAAATGTTTTAATTTTATAACCGAAAGAAGGAAGTCAAATGAACAAAACTGTTTTATCGTTTTTATGTCACCCCGATGATACGGAATTTATGTGTGCCGGCACGCTGGCTTTGCTGAAAGCCAAAGGCTGGGATATACACATTGCGACAATGACGCCGGGCGACTGCGGCTCTACGACTCACAGCCGTGAAGAAATCAGCAAAATCCGCAGAAAAGAATCGGCAAACGCCGCGGCGGTTCTTGACGGCCACTATCACTGCAACGAGCTTGAAGACGTATTCGTAATGTATGACAAGCCGTCGCTGACCAGAACGATAGAAATCATTCGCAAAGTCAAACCGACAATCGTATTCACCGCCAGTCCGCAGGATTATTTTATTGACCATGAGAACACATCGCATTTGGTTCGTACCGCCTGTTTTGCCTGCGGCATCCCGAACGTGGAAACGCCCGGAGCTAAAGCTTACAGTGTTGTCCCTTATTTGTATTACGCTGACCCTCTTGAGGGTAAGGACATTTTCGGCAGTAAAATCGACCCAAAAATTATTGTGGATATTACTTCGGTCATTGAAACTAAAGGGGAAATGCTGTCCCGTCATAAAAGCCAGAGGGATTGGCTGCTGGCTCATCACGGGATGGATGAATATATTGAATCGATGAAAAGATTTGCCGCCGGCAGGGGTTCGCAAAATGGTTGTAAGTATGCCGAAGGTTTCAGACAGCACCTTGGGTCTAGTTATCCGCAGGATAATATATTAAAAGCAGAACTTGAAAATTTAGTTACGGAGAAACAATAAATGGCACGAAAAATCAGTATGTTGGCGCCGGATTGGTGGGATTACACGACATTGGACGACGCGATTCTCAACGACGCGGCGAGATTAACGCCCGAAGGTATGCTGGGGCTTTCTCGCAAAGGCTTTGCGGTGAAGTTTTATGATACGCTGGAAGACTTTTATCTGGCCGAGGCTCTGGAATACATAAACGCCTGGAAGCAATCCACCGCGGATAACCCTGTCGGTATCTGCGGCCCGATAGGCCCCACCGAGCAGTTGCCATTAGTCGCAAGATTGGTTAATGAACTTGAATTGAATTTGAAGAGCTGCCATTTCTGGGGTATGGACGAATGGTTTATTGATGGCAAAGAAGCCCCGGCTAATCATCCTTTGTCATTTGAAAAAGCCGACAGGGAAATGTGCTTTAATAAGATAAATCCAAAGTTAAGAATGCCGGATAAGAATCTTCATTTTCCAAAAGCCGACACTGCAAAATATGTTAAAAGCTATGATGGCATCAGATGCGCGGTAATGCAGGGCGGTCAGGGCGATATAAAGCATTGGGCGTTCAACGACCCTGTCAAACGAGAAGGCAAATACAAGGACAATCCTCCGACTCCCGCCGAATACAGACAGCTTTCAACGAGAGTAGTTAATCTGCATCCGGTAACGATTATGCAGAATGCCCGCACAAGCGGCGGCGGAGTTGTTACAGGTGTTCCGACAACGGCTCTTACTGTCGGCCCTGTTCAAACCTGGAAATCGGAAAAGGTTTCAATCTGGCAGGCGGGCACTCACGATAATCCGTTTGGAATGCGATTGACGACGCTGATGATAGGCAAAAAAATACCGGATAGTTCTGTGCCGATGTCCCTGCTTGCCGACCATCCGAATGTGCAGTTTAATTTTTACAGGCCTGCAATCGGCAAATGTACGGTTGAAATGCACTAATGGACATTATCAATCTCATAAAAACTCGACGTTCCGTCAGACGTTTCAGTCAGGAAAGACTTGACAGGAATCTGCTGGTTGAGTTTGTCGAGGCTGCTCGTTGCGCGCCGGCCGGGGCGAATATCCAGTCGCTCGAATATGTTATCGTTGATGAGTCGAAAGTATGTGCCGAATTATTCGAGACGCTTGCCTGGGCGGGACACGTCAAGCCCCAAAGAAATCCGTCTCCGCTGCATAGGCCTGTCGCGTATATAGTCGTGTTGGCAGATACTGCGATAAAAGATAACGCCGTCGTCGATGCTTCCGCGGCCATCGAAAATATATTGCTTGCCGCCTGGGGCAAAGGCATCGGTTCGTGCTGGCTCGGAGCGATTGACAGAAAAAAGATATCGCAAATACTGAACGCTGGCGAAAAGTATAAAATTGATTCGGTCGTGGCTCTCGGCAAACCTGCCGAAATCCCCGTTATGGAAGATGCGGCAGGGGCGGATACAAAATACTATCTCGATGCAAACGACCGGCTGCACGTTCCCAAAAGGCCGCTGCAAAAAATTCTTCATTTCAATAAATTAGGCGGATAAGAAAATCTGACATTTGAAAGAGGGCGCGACAGTGTATCTTATAGGCTACGACATCGGAACATCGTCAATCAAGGCTGCGTTGCTTGATTCGGATACGGGTTCGGCCGTTGCGTCCGCTGTTTCGCCGAAGAAAGAGATGGCCATCATCGCTCATCATCCGGGCTGGGCGGAACAGGATCCGCAATGCTGGTGGGATAATCTTAAGGCTGCGACTATGGAAATGCTTGCAAAAGCGAAAGTCGCCGCTTCCGATATAAAGGCTGTCGGCATCAGTTATCAGATGCACGGCCTGGTATGTGTGAACAAGCAGCTTGAGGTCATTCGTCCTTCCATTATTTGGTGCGACAGCAGGGCGGTAGCGATTGGCGAACAGGCCGCCGCAAAGCTCGGCGACAAGCGGTGCCTTGAAAGCCTTCTCAATTTGCCGGGGAATTTCACCGCCGCGAAACTTAAGTGGGTTATGGATAATGAACCTCAAAACTACAAAAAAATTTATAAGATAATGCTGCCGGGCGATTATATCGCCGCCAAACTCACCGGCAAAGCTGCGACAACCGCATCGGGTCTTTCAGAATGTATGTTCTGGGATTTTAAAAACAAAGCTCCTGCGAAATTTCTTATTGACCATTTCGGTTTTTCACCGGCTCTGCTCGCCGAGCTTGTTCCCACATTTGGCGTTCAGGGCGAGCTGACTAAGCAGGCTGCCGAAGAACTGGGCTTAAAGGCCGGAACAGTTGTCTCATACAGGGCGGGCGACCAGCCCAATAACGCTTTTTCGCTCAATGTATTAAAGCCCGGCGAAATTGCCGCCACCGCAGGCACGTCCGGCGTAGTCTATGGAATCGGCGATAAATTAAATTACGATTTAAAATCCAGAGTCAACACATTTGCTCACGTTAATTCAACCAGCCAAACGCCGCGGTATGGCGTTTTGCTCTGTGTTAACGGTACCGGCATTTTAAATAGCTGGCTCAAGCGTACTGTCGCCGCAGGCCTCGATTATGACCAAATGAACCGCTGCGCCGCCGAGACGCCGATTGGTTCAAACGGCCTTGTGATTTTGCCTTATGGAAACGGCGCAGAACGCACGCTTGCCAATAGAAATATCGGTGCGCATATTCATAACCTCAATTTTAATACTCATACCGTCTCTCATCTTCTTCGTGCCGGCCAGGAAGGCATTGTTTTTGCGCTTCATTATGGCATTGAAATAATGCGAACCATGGGAATCGAAATAAAAACCGTCCGCGCAGGCGATGCCAATATGTTTATTAGTCCGCTTTTCGGCCAGGCGTTTGCTTCCGTTACCGGAGCGGTTGTTGAACTGTATAATACCGATGGTGCACAGGGCGCAGCGCGAGGCGCAGGCGTTGGCGCAGGTGTGTACAAAGATTTTGCTGACGCGTTTGTAGGCCTCAAAGCGGCAAGAGTTATTGAACCTGTTCAGCAGCTTGTTCTTGCGTATCGGCAGGCATACGAGCAGTGGCTCGCCGTGCTGGAATCGCGATTAGCCGGCAAATGAAAATCCGTTATTTTTTATAAGCCTTCACAAGTTCTTTATTTATTCTCACGCTGCACCAGTCTCTGCCGCACATTGTACAGTGGTCATCGTCCGGCGAAGTGGCGTTTGTGTTTTTGCCGCTTTTAGCGCAGGCCTGGTCGTGAAATTTTTGAGCGGTCTTCGGGTCAATCGACTGTGTGATATGGTTTTTCCAGTCAAGAGCCGCTCTTGCAATACTCAAATTTCTGTCCCTCTCGGCTGCTCCTGCCAAACCTCTTGCCACATCGGCTGCGTGGGCTGCAATTTTCGCCGCGACAACTCCCTCTCTTACATCATCGGCATCAGGCAGGCCGAGATGTTCCTTGGGTGTAACATAGCAAAGGTATGATGCACCATAATAACCCGCTGCCGTTCCGCCGATTGCGCTTGTGATATGGTCGTAGCCCGGCGCAATGTCCGTTACTAACGGTCCCAAAACATAAAACGGTGCGTTGTCGCAATACTTCTGCTGAAGTTTCATATTTTTTTCAATCTGATTGAATGGTACATGGCCGGGGCCTTCTACCATAACCTGACAACCTCTTTCTTTTGCACGCATAGTCAGTTCGCCGAGAGTTTTTAGCTCTGCTAATTGCGCCTCATCTGTCGCATCGGCAATACAGCCGGGACGAAGTCCGTCGCCAAGCGAAAAGCATACGTCATATTCAACCATAATGTCGCAAATGTCGTCAAACAGGTCGTAAAATGGATTTTGCTTATTATTTGTGAGCATCCATTTTGCGATTAGCGCGCCGCCTCTGCTTACGATTCCCATAACTCTCTTTGTCGCTGCGGGCAGATATTCCTTCAGCAGGCCTGCGTGAATGGTGAAAAAATCAACTCCCTGTTTAGCCTGTTTTTCGATTGTGCCGAGAATAATTTTCGGGCTTATGTCGCTTACATTTCTGCCGATAATCATTTCATAAACCGGCACTGTTCCGAACGGAACAGGGCAGGCCGCGAGAATTCTTTTTCTGGTCTCGTCGAGGTCTCCGCCCGTGCTTAAATCCATAACGGTATCCGCGCCGACATCGAGCGCGACTTTTAATTTTTCAAGTTCGTATTCTATCGACGAGCTTGCGCTGCTTGTGCCGATATTGGCGTTGACCTTAATTGTAACGGCTCTGCCGATGCCGCACGGCTTTAAATTTCCCGCCAGATGAATCTTGTTCGCAGGAATTACTAATCTTCCTTCAGCGGTTTGTGTGCGAATAATCTCTGGCGAGACATTTTCCGTCTTCGCGATAAAATACATCTCTTTACTTGTTTCACCGGCCTTAGCCGTTATCAGTTGTGTTGTCATTTTTTATACTTCCTAAAAAATTTCGTAGGGTGGGCTCTTAGCCCACGCGGTTTCTGTATCCGCTTCCTTATTTCTGCGTTATTTCCGTAAATAAAAAAAGGCCGCTTCTATGAAAGCGACCTGTATATCCAAACACCTATTCGTTATATCGCTTCCTTCGCAGGCACTTTGCCTTCTCGGCAAATAGTCCTTATCAGGTTCAAAGGGTGTGTTCTCAGGCCTCATCGGCCACCCCTGCACAAAAAAGTATAAGCCCCAGTCAAATTCCGGTCAAGATAAATATGCTGCTTATGCACTTGTGTACTTATGCTCTTTTTTACTTCGTCCCGATTCCTTCAAGTGTTTTCTGTATAATCGGCACAGGTATAACCTTGATTTGCGGATTTTCAAGGCTGCCTGTCAAATCAACTTTCAAAAACGCCGGGCCGAAACCAGCCGTCAGCGATTCGATGAAGCCGGGTTCTTCTTTACCAGCCGCGCCGTACGCGGTGAAATTGACATTGATTACGTCGCTGCCGGGCAGATATGTTCCTGTGCCGCGGAGAGAAGCGGTCGGGCCGTAAATATCGAATCTGCTGATTTCCATTACATTGCCCTTAATCACGGCCTGCACGCTTGCGTTGTCCAATGCCAAATCTCTTTCAACCGCCTCGTAAATGGCTGTTCTTATTTCTCCGACAATGCCGGACTGTTTCGGCTTTATGCCTTTAGCCTCGGCGATAAATCTTCCTATATTTTTTTGCGGATTTTGGAAGTCGCCTCGAAGATGAAGTTCCGCGTTTGTCTGGCCGGGTGTTTTATCAGCGGTATTCGGCGAAACAAAACTCTCGGTATGAACATCCGCTATCGCCATATCGATTTCATAAGTTGAAAATCTGCTGTTTGCGTCTGCCTGGGCTATTGCGTTGCCTGATATTTTTCCGCCGAAAAGGTCGCCGACAAAATTTTCAATAATTACTTTATTTTCGTTAGTGTCGATGACAACGGGAACTTTCAGATTCTTAACCGTTCTGTCCTTTATCGCGATATTCTGAAAATCCAGAAACAGCCGGCATCTTTCAAGACCACCGGTCAGTTTATACTCCGCGTCCACGTCGCAAATGGCGTATATATCGGTTATAGACTTGTTCTGGCCGATTGAACAATTATTCAGCAAGATTAAACCGTCCAGCAAAAGTCTCTTTTCGCCCGCAGGGTCTTTGTAGTATTTTATCTTATCGAAATTCAGACCGAATGTTCCAGCCGGCTCGGCTCTGGTATAAAAATCCCCAACCTTGCCCAGAAACGGCGTAAGCTTTTCGTCGAGATTCAGCCCATCGGCTTTCAATTTTAAATCAGCGTATTCAATTTCCTGCTGAACTAATTTCAATTTGCCGTTCACTGTAATTTGCGGCGGTTTGTCCGTTGCCTGAACCGCGTTCATCGGCGTTGCCGACAGCGATAGGAATTCAATTATATCGGAATTTATAGTTATTTTGCCTGTGATATTTTTTACAGGTTCGTTTATCTGCTTCAGCAGAGCAGTATTGTTAAGACAGTCAATCGTAATCTCGAATTCAGGGCATTTTATACGGGAGTTTTTGCCCAGAGCCGCTTCAAGATTCACATTGCCGGTAAATTGATAGTCCTCAAGCATCTTTGCGCTGTTGACGCCGAGAACGGACGTTACCATATTGCTGTCGAGTTCAAGATTCATCGCTTTCAGACGCACGCAGTATCCGACCGGCTTTTTATCCGCGCCCGTCCATATTGTTCCGTCCGCGTTCACGGCATTTTCTCTGAAAGTCGCGCTGAACTTTCTTATATCGAACGTCCACGGCGTAAGATTCGCGTCAAGCGTGATATTATGCAGCGGTTCAGGCAAAAGAGGGTGTTTTACTGAATCGCCGCGAAGATTTAATTTCGCCACATAATCAACGGGCATTTCAACGTCATTAACAGAGTGTATGTAAATGTCGGCATCGCCTTTGGCCTGTATTTCAAAATCGTCGAAGAATTTTTTCTGTTCAGCCGGAAAAGCCTTCATCAATTCATCGTCAATGGCAATGTCTTTCGCCTGTATTTTAAAATCATAAGTTGGAGTTATTGCGCGGACGTTCGTAATGAGTCCCTGCATTTTGACAGTTCCGCCGTTGCGATGACTTACCACGTCTTTGAGTTCTATTGTATTGCCGTCAACCGCGAATTTGCCCCTGATGCCGCTTATCGAATACGGAAAATACTGGCACATAATTGACACGTCGAGCAAATCAGCGTAAATCTCCATTTTCCGAATGTTCGGCGGAGCAGCGGTATAAATAAAATCGCCCGACACCGCACCCGCCGGCGAAAATATATACCATAACTTCTTATGATGCTCCAAAAGAGCAGCGTAAAGGTCGTTATCCAAAAGCATATTCCCGCTCGAAAGCACGACTCTGCTTTTCATCGTCGGCCCAAAACCGTCGCAGTATCCTTTCATCGTTATATCGACTTTGCCGTGCGCAGCCTTAAGGTCGTTCATCGTCATACTGGTTTCGGTAACGTCGATTCTCCCTGCCATATGCTCGACTAAATACGGAAATTCAAAGTATTGTATCGATATGTCCTTGCAGCCCAAATAGCCCTTACAATGCGTTTTAGCGATTTGTTTTACCTTGCCGTTCAGAACAACGTCAAGGTCTAAAAGTCCCTGCGGATTGAAATTGTCGAAGAACACCTGCAGCAGTGGAATAAATTTCTCAAATATCCTGCTCCCGTGTGCAAAGCAGTTGTCCGCCGGGTCGAATCGAACGTCTAAATCCTTCATTCTCACGCCGAACACGAACGCCGGGTCGGTTTTCAAATCCGTTATCGCGCCGTTCACGTTGATAATAGTTCGCGGGCCGAATTGAAGATTCGCTTTTTCAAAAGTAATGCTGTTGCCGTCTGGAATAATTTTCGAGTACAAACTGTTAAAATTGCATTTGCTGCCGAACAGGCGGAAATCCAGCGTCGGCAAAAAACCCTCGATTTCTATTTGCGGATTTTGCCCTTTTGTCAGCCTGACGAAAATCCTGTCGCCGGCGGTTTTTGTCGCGTCAGCTTCAGCAATCGTCAAAACGTACAAATCTTTTTTATGCTCTATCTCCGTGCTTACATTCCTTACGCGAAAATCGACGGTCTTGATTTCCTTACCACCCGAAATTTGCGTAAATTTGAATTCGCCTCGTTTGAATCTGAAGTCAGGCGGCCTTTGTTTTTGTTTGCCGCCAGAACCTGGTTTGCCGCCCTGCATCTTCAACGCCAGAATGTTCCATTGCTTGGTATCATTGTTAAACTGGGCGTTTATGACGAAATCGCGAATTACAAGCTGGTCGATTTTAGGACTGAATTTTAAAAGACTCCACAGCGAAAAATAAGCGTCGAGATTTCTTGCCGTCAATATCGCGTTATCCGGCTTGGCTGGAATCAGCGGGCCGATTTTTATATTTCCCAGACGTATTCTTCCGCTAAGTTTGAATTTGACGCTGCCTACGTCAACCCTTGCGCCGGTCATCTGTTTGATTTGTTTGATGGCTACAGGCCGAAGTAAATTCCCGCCCCAGTTATACAAAAACCACACCACGACTGCTGCGATGATTATTATAATCCAGCGGATAATTTTTTTGTCTTTATTCTTTGCCACAAAACCCCAATAGATAAGCTCTCGGCCTTCAAGGCCGAGTTCCATATTTTTTCATTTTTATTTTTTATCTTTGATTTTTCTTAATCGCTTTATCCGCTATATCTTTTCTGTAATATGCTTTTTCAAAATTTATTTTTTCGACAGCCTGGTATGCCTTTGCCTGCGCATCAGCGATAGTCTTGCCTAACGCCGTTACGCCAAGCACTCTGCCGCCGGAACTTACGACTTTTCCATCTTTCGCCTCCGTTCCTGCGTGGAACACATTGACATCTCCGAGTTTTTCCGCTTCGTCAACGCCTGTGATAACTTTTCCCTTTTCGTAATCGCCCGGATACCCGCCCGATGCCATAACAACGCAGACAGCGGGGCGTTCGTCCCATTCGAGAGTTATTTTATCTAATGTGCCGTCGCACGTCGCCAGCATCGCTTCCAGCAAATCGCTTTTCAGTCGTGCCAGAATCGGCTGGGTTTCCGGGTCGCCGAATCGCGCGTTAAATTCAAGTGTTCTCGGCCCACCCTGCGTAATCATAACGCCCGCGTAAAGCACTCCCTTATATGGTGTGCCGTTTCGGTTCATTCCGTCAACGGTCGGCACGAGTATTTCGCGGATAATCTGTTCCATTATTTTTTCAGTTACGACAGGTGCCGGGCTGTAAGCTCCCATTCCGCCGGTGTTTGGGCCGGTGTCGCCGTCGCCGATTGCTTTGTGATCTTGCGCGGTTTCAAGGACGTAAATGTTTTTGCTGTCAACCAAAGCTAATATCGAGGCCTCTTGACCGAGCAGTTTGTCCTCAACTAAAATTGTCGCGCCTGCTTTTCCGAAAATTTTATCGCACATCATTTTTTCCGCTGCGTTAATGCCGTCCGATGGCTCATCGCAGACATAAACGCCCTTGCCTTTCGCAAGTCCTGCTGCCTTAATGACTACCGCTTCGTCCCTGCTGGCGATATAGGCCTTTGCTTCAGAAAAAACCTCGAATGTCTTGCTTTCAGCGGTCGGGACGGAATTGGCCTTCATTATTTTTTTCGCAAATGCCTTATCAGCCTCGATTTGTGCCGCTGCTCCGCTTGGCCCGAAGGCCTTTATTCCAGCCTTTTCAAACATATCGACAATACCGTCGGACAGCGGGTCTTCCGGCCCGATTACCGCCAAACCGACGTTATTATCTTTAGCGAATCTGATGAGTTTGTCGTATTCGTTGGTTTGTATGTCTATGTTAATACCGCACTTAGCCGTTCCGGGGTTGCCTGGAGCGATGAAAAGTTTGCTCAAATTTTTGGATTTTGACAACTTCCAGGCGATAGCGTGTTCTCTTCCGCCGTTTCCTACTAACAATACGTTCATTTAGACCTCATATTAACCGTTGTGAGCCTTTTATTAAATCGCGGCCACTCTACCACAGGCAATCGGGTTTAACAAGTTTTTCAATAGAAAGTGGTAAGGATTTGTCCTTCTTTTAATCGAAAATCGCTTGCGCGTTTGGCCGAAAATCGATAAAAACGCGCAAGTAAATTGCAAATTTTGTTAAATTTCTTCAAA
>MHXU01000102.1:0-13049 GCA_001824555.1 Planctomycetes bacterium GWC2_45_44 | reverse complement strand
ATTTTGATGAGTTTTCGTCAACTTTTGAACGATTTTCGTCAAAAATCGTTGAGTTTTTGCAAGTTTTGATACGATTTTGAGAAGTTTTGAAAGGCAATTTTCACCACAGAGGCGCAGAGAAAAACAGATATATAATAGCCACTAATAAATCCACCGTCGCCACAGGCTATGGCGGGACAGGCACGAATGGACACGAATTTTTACCACGAAACTCACGAGGAAATTTAGTAGAGGGGGTTTCTCTTGATTGTTATGCGTTGATACCTATAATTCAAATTTATAATTTAACCGCGGATTGCGTGGATGACACGGTTTTTTTGCCACAAAGGCACTAAGACATAGAGAAAAAAATGTTGGTCACAGAGAACACAGAAATTGCAGAGACTGGCAAGAAAGATTTGCGAAATGAAAAATAAAAAGTTTTATTTAATCACAGATTGCAAAGGGAAAAATAATGTCAGACAATTGTCCTGTATGTAAAACAGTATTGAATAAAAAGAAATCTACGCAAAATTCAGCTTTTTCTACTTATGCCTATGATTGTCCTCGTTGTGGTAAATTTGTGTTTACGTTTAACGAATCAGTTTTGGCGATGAAACTTAATTATGGTAATGATGATTTTAAGGGATTTGTTTTAAGCCATAATATACGCAAAATGCAAAAGAATGATTCAGAGGTTCTTCTTAACAACGATATGGTTGAGCAAATTCTCAAAGGAACATTGCCAAAGCCCGCTGAACAAAAAAACATCTTTATCCGTTGGGTTGGCGATAACATTAAAGCTGGGGGAGATTATGTAAGAATAAATGAGGATAGTATTATAGCAATTATAGGAGCTAGAAAAACCACAGAATTTAACTTCATTTTCCAGCATTTGAAAGAAAAAGGATTCGTCAAAAACGAAACAGTCGTGGGTGGAGGGAGAAATACCTTAATGGATGTAACTTTGACGTTCGAGGGCTTGGAATACTACGAAAAACTCGAAAGAGGCAATACTGATAGCCGCAAAGCATTTATGGCAATGGAATATGGCGACAAAGAACTTGATGAAATTGTGGATAATCATTTCAAGCCAGCCGTAGCTGATACAGGATTCGAATTATATCGGCTTGATAAAAATCCAAAGGCTGGATTGATTGACGACCGTTTAAGAGTTGAGATTAGAAATTCTAGATTCTTAATAGCAGATTTGACCCATGAAAATAATGGAGCATATTGGGAAGCGGGTTATGCAGAAGGAATAGGAAAGCCGGTAATATATACTTGCAAAAAAGAAGAATTTAACAAAGACAAGCCACATTTTGATACGAACCATCATCTTACTGTAATTTGGGACAAAAATAAAATTCAAGATACTGTCGATATGCTTAAAGCTACGATAAGAGCTACGCTGCCAGGTGAGGCGAAGTTGAGTGAAAAGTGGAGCAAAGCAATAAAAACGAAAGAAATTGAGGTGCAAGATGTTTAATGCTAATAAGCCGTATAATCAATTGCCGCTGCTGCCGCCGAAGGCAGAACTTGAAACTAAAGCGGTGATGAAACAATTGGTTAAAAGTCATCAGGCACTGGCGGAGCTAAAAGGATATGCCAAGATTCTGCCCAATGAGGAAGTGCTGATACATTCTATTATTCTTCAGGAAGCTAAAGACAGTTCCGCTATTGAGAATATAGTTACTACTCACGATGAATTATTTCAGGGATTAACTCTCAAGCAGAACATCTCCCCTCAAGTTAAAGAAGTTCTGAATTATCGTATGGCATTATTAGAAGGTTTTGGAGTTTTGAAAAAAAGAGGCGTGCTTTCAGCCAACGGAATAATCGCGATTCAGGAAAGATTAGAATGCAACAGAGCAGGTCTTAGAAAGCTTCCCGGTACTGCCTTGAAAAATGACCGAACCGGGAAAATTGTTTATACGCCTCCTGATAACCCTGACGCATTGCAGCGATTAATTAAGAATCTGGAAGAGTATCTTAATACTACACTTGGCCAAACAGACCCGCTTATCAAAATGGCAGTTGCTCATTATCAATTTGAGTCGATACACCCATTTTATGATGGTAATGGACGAACCGGTCGAATAATCAATGTTTTGTATTTGATTCTGGAAAAGCTGCTTTCGTCTCCGATTTTATATTTGAGCCGGTATATCATACAGAATAAGGCGGCGTATTATCGTCTATTGCAGGAAGTAAGGACAAAAAACTCGTGGGCTGAGTGGGTTTTATATATGCTCAAAGCTATTGAAGAAACGAGCATAGGGACGCTGCAGTTGATTGACGCGATTCGAGAAACGATGGAAGAAACCGCAGAAATTATGAAAAAGCAGTCGGGCAGATTTTACTCCAGGGATTTTCTCGAATTGCTGTTTGAAAAGCCTTATATCCGAATAAGCGATATTGTGGATGGCGGAATTGCTTCTCGAAATATTGCCGCTAATTATCTGCGAACTTTGGAAAAAATTGGAATTGTCTGTTCAGAGAAAAAAGGCAGGGATGTTTTATATATCAATATTCGCCTTTACGATATTTTGAAAAAGTAGATATGCACTGTTTCAGTGTATATCAGAAAAATATGCACTAAAAAATCAAAATTTAGTGCATATACCTAAAATTGAAGTTATACCATAAAAGCAATGCATCGGCATAAAAGAAGCGGAGAAGTATTTACGATTGTGGAACAGCAGTAATTCAGTTATCCGTTATCAGAAAAAAAGAATACAGAATTCAGTAGTCAGAAGACAGAATGAGGAATCGGGGTTGCCGATGAGAACAAAAAAGAGTATAAGGTATAAGTGCATAAGGCAAGAACCCGCCGTGGAACCGGCGGCTAAATATCGATGAACCCGCAGGACTGGCCTGCGGGCTAAACACGAAAAGGTAGGAAAGTGAGAATGGTGAGAAAAGTGGGAAGGGAATTTGAAAGTTCAGATTTGAAACAGACCCGTTCGACTTGGGTCAGGGCGACTTTGTCGGATTGCTTCGCTCATTCGATAAGCTCATGGCAGGTTGCGAACAGAATGACAACCGATACTTATGCTGGTTGTTTTGTGGGGTCGAAGATTTTGACGTTGTTTTTGCCTGCCTGTTTGGCGGCGTAAAGAGCAGAGTCGCTGTGTTTGGTAACTTCTTCAGGCGACATTTGGCCATCGTATTGTCCGACGCCGACGCTGATGGATACCTGGATTTTATTTCTTTCCCACATTAGCGGCGTGCCGGATACTTCCTCTATCATTCTCTGGGCGACGACAGTCGCTTCTGCCAAAGCAGTATTCGGGAGTATGACTGCGAATTCGTCTCCGCCATATCTTGCGGCGACATCAATTTTTCTGATACAGGCGCTGATTTTTCGGCTGACACGTTTTATCGTCATATCGCCGGCGCGATGTCCCAATTTGTCGTTGATTGGTTTGAGGTTGTCGATGTCAACCATAATGACAGAAAGATAGCCGCCATATCGCTGGTATCTGCGGAGTTCTCTTTCGAGCGTTTCGTAGAATGTTCTGTGATTGACGAGGTTTGTAAGGCCGTCGGTTTTGGCCTGCTGCTGTGTTTTGTCGAATAGTTTGATGTTGCCGATGGATGCCCCGACGAGCTGCCTGAACAGTTCGACAACGGCAACGTCCTCGGCGTTGAATTTTTCAGCTCCGACTTTATCGGCGAGGTTCAGCACGCCTACGACCCTGTTGTGGCAGATAAGCGGGGCGATTATGCAGGTGCCGGAGCGATAATTACCCGCGAACCTGCGATTATTCGCTGAAATGACGGGCGATTTATGCTCTTCGATGTTTTCAATTATGACTAAGTCTTTGCTTCTGACGGCTTTTATCATTGGCGAGAGGTTTGCCTGGTTCAGAGAGACTATGTTGTTGATGAGGAACGGGTGGTTGTGGTTTTCCAGGTGGAGCATATCGCTTACTTCGTCGAGTATGTAGAGCGAGGCGAAACGCGCGTTTATGAGCGTTGGAATCTGCTCGACGCAGATTTTACCGATTTGCTGCAGGTCAAGGCAGTTAATCTGCTGCACAAGCGGCGTAATTGTCTGCAAAGTGCATAAGTGCTTGCCCGCCTGTGGGTTATCCGTTCCGGATGCATTGCTGTTTTGTTCTGTATTGTCCATAAACGTTTTTTTAACAAATTTTAGAGTATATAACACCGCATATTAAGCTTCCTTAGTATCGGTTTATAGTGGGGGTGGGTTTGCCAAAAAACGCGACAATTTTCTATATTCTTTACATTTGATGAAAATGCGTCCGAGAAAAGAGGGGATATTGCTCCCTGCGCTGACCCCGGCAAGGTGTTGCCGGGGCTAACCACGGACAAAAATAAATTCAAAAAAGGCGGAAATTTGAAAATATTTTCAAAAAATTTAAAGAAATATCTTGACGTTTGATGGAATAAGTTTTACATTTTATAAAACGTAAAAGTTGTTTTTTGTTCTTTATGGCAGGATGTTAAAGGACTATCGCTCTTTTTGGCGGTTTTGGCAGTTAAGAGTGAACTGGCGTAATTGTTTAATGGGATTGATATAATGTTTGAATCGCATCAATCAGAATTGTTGAAGGGGAGCGGCGGTACGGAATTTACGATTCCGCAAAAACTGTATCGCATCGGTGAAATAGTCAGCCACACTCCTTATTCACGCCAGACGATTCACAATTATACGATTATGGGTCTGATAAAAGAGTCCGCCTGGACAGACGGCGGACATCGGTTATATGACGAAAGTGTTTTTCAAAGGCTGTCGAGAATAGCAGAACTCCGAAAAACAAATACGCTCGGTCAGATAAGAGAACTTTTTGAAAGAGTAAGCAATTGATACTTACGATTTGAGATTTTTTTAGGAAGTGGCGTTTGACTAATAACACCGGACAAATGGATTTGGCATCATTGATTCGCGATAACATCGACGATATTCTTGTAAAGATAATTCAGTTCACTCATATTCGTCATCGTGTAATCGCAGAGAATATAAAAAATTGCCGAACAGCCGGTTTTGTTCCGAGGCGTGTTGATGTGGAAGATTTCGCGAAAGTAATGTCTGTTGCGCTGGCTGAACATCAGAGAAGCAAAAAGTTAAGTCTTTGCGACAGTCATACCATCACGTTTTCGTTCGGCGGCAAATTGGATGTTAAGCCGGAGATGGATGCGGCGGCTCACAAGTTGTTCGAGCATGATTTTCGGCGGTATATTCTGCTGCAAAAGCAGAGGTTGAAAGAAAATATAGTCAATAACAAAACGGCTTGCGCCCTTTTGCGGCACAAGAGAGAATCGGCAGATATGGCGATGTAAGATTTACTCAAACTGACGAACAGTCAGTTTGAGAATTTAAAAGTTAAAGTTGAAAGTGTAAAATTGTGGATTCGGCCTGAAGGCCGAGGCTGTTATATGCTGGATTCCCGCCTTCCGTCTTCGCCAAGGGCTTCGACGCGACAGGTCGCGGGAATGACAGAAGAACCGCGTGGGCTAATAGCCCACCCTATACTTAAGTTGTTTAATATAAAATAGTTATAAATATAATTTAACAGGCAATGTTTGTCGTTCATGGAGGAACTAAATGGGCAGGACATCGGTTGAAGAGCTTGCTATGCTTGCGGCGCAGGGGGGCGGCAGGGCTAAAGTTATAGCCGTTGCCAGCGGCAAGGGGGGAGTCGGCAAGACGAATATATCGGCCAATCTGGCGATATGTCTGGCCGCTTCGGGCAAGAGGGTTGCGTTGTTCGACGCGGACTTTGGATTAGCAAATCTCGATATTATCCTTGGGGTCAACAGCAAATATAATCTCTCGCATTTTATCAAAGGCGTAAGAACTCTCGATGAAATATGCCAGCCGGTCTGCGGAGGCGTTGATGTAATCTGCGGTATGGGCGGCTTAGACGGTTTGGTTAATATGTCCGATTTTGCCAGAGAACGTGTTGTCAAATCGCTCGAACAGCTTGCCGAGAATTATGATGTTGTGGTTGTCGATACGGCGGCGGGCATCGGCAAAAATGTTTGCGCCTTTTGTATGGCTGCCGACCATACGGTTCTTGTTTCTACTACGGAGCCTACGGCGATAACGGATGTTTATACACTTCTTAAAACACTGACAATAAAAGATTACGCAGGGAGTGTCAGTCTGCTTGTGAATATGGCTGACAGCGTGGCAGAGGGGAAAAAAGTTTATCGCCAGATAGCGATGGCGGCATCGCAATTCCTCGATATGAAGCTTAGTCACGCGGGCGTTATCGTCAAAGATGAACACGTCGGACTTTCTGTGAAGAAGCGTCAGCCTGTTGTTCTTGAATATCCGAGGTGCGCTGTTTCGCGGTCGCTGATGACGATTGCGGCAAGATTGAGCAAAGTTCCGGTGGATAGTTCGGCGGGAAGCGGATTTTTTAAAAAAGTCGTTAATTGGCTCTTCTAATTTAACGATAATAACGATAAGGCTGTTAAAGCCGGTAAAGGCCTTACAGGCTGATATAGATTGAAAAATGAACAGGATTTTTAGGACTTATCGGACGTTTGTGTCTGTTTAAGGTTTTCGGAGATGAAAATGGCAGCGACAAAAAAGGTGGTAGAGGTCGATATAGAATCTCTTTGGAAAGAATTTTATAAAGCCCGAACCGAGCAGGCTCGCAATAGTCTGATGGAGTATTATTTGCCGATAGTCAAGTACACCGCTGAACGCATATATGTCAAGCTGCCTGATAAGGTAGAGGTTGACGATTTGACCAGCGCGGGCATTTTTGGTTTGATGGACGCGATAGACGCTTTCGACCCGCAGAGGGGCGTAAAGTTCGCTACATATTGCACGCCTCGCATCAGAGGCGCGATTCTTGACGAGTTGAGAAGTATGGACTGGGTTCCGCGTTTGGTCCGGGCAAGGGCGCATCAGCTCGGCAACGCGATGCGAACACTGGAAGCTCATTTGGGCAGGCTGCCTTCTGATAATGAAATCGCCAACGAACTTGAGATGGATATGGGCGAGTTTCATCGTCTTCAGCGCGACGCGACAGCGGTGGGCATTGTATCGTTGAGCAATAATCTCGATGTCGAAGGCGACAACGATATATGCGAAATTGACATAGTAGAGGACAAGAAAAGCGAAGACCCGATGGTCGAAGCTCAAAAACGCGACTTAAAGAGTCTGCTTACCAAAGGTCTTACCCGCGCCGAACGGCTGATTCTTATCCTTTATTATTATGAAGAAATGACGATGAAGGAGATTGGAGCGACGCTCGACCTTTCCGAGTCGAGAGTTTCGCAGATGCACTCTTCGATAGTTGCCCGGCTCAAAGCCCAGATGGACAGCCGAAAAAAAGAGTTTGCAATCAATAAATAGTGGTGGCAGGAGCGGCGAAGATATTAGAGGTTTAAGTTTTTGGAATTTGCACAGCAAAGGGCGACTGCGATAGCGTCGGCGACATCGGCAGGCTCGGGGAGTTTAGCTAATCCCAAAAGCGTTTGAATGCTTCGCTGCATTTGCGATTTTTGCGCTCTGCCGTTGCCGGTCAGGGATTTTTTTATTCTTGTCGCGGCAAAGCTCTTTACTTCCGCTCCCGCAGAACGAGCCGAGGCCAATATAACGCCTCTTGCGTGTCCCATCAGGATAGCGGTTCTGGGGTGCGCATAATGCGAGTATAATTCCTCGACCGCAACGCAATCAGGCCGATATTTCGACAGCAGCGAATATATATCCTGCTGAAGCTGTACAAGCCTGTGGTCGAGCGATTTTTTAGAATCCGTTCTGCAAACACCGGCTTCAAGAAGTTTGAAATCATTACCGCCGGTTTCTATCACGGCATATCCGCAAGCCTGCAATCCGGGGTCAATGCCGATAATTTTCATTTTAATTTCCAGACAGTTCCCTTTGGCGTGTCTTCAAGAATTACGCCGAACTCTTCGAGTTCCTTCCGGACGGCATCGGCTTTGGCGAAGTCTTTATTTTTACGTGCCGATGCGCGTTCTTCAATCTGCTTCTTAATCAAATGATCCATAAGTTTGTCGCTGCTGGAATTATCCTGCGGATAATTTTCAAGCACAATGCCAAGCACATCGCCGCCGAGCCTGCTGAACATTTTATTTACCGCAGTTAATGTTTCGGCGGAAGTTTTAGCGTCGCCGAACAGTTTGTTCGTTTCGCTAACCAATTCAAATATGACCGATGTCGCAATGGAAGTATTCAAATCGTCATTCATAGCCTGCTGGAATTTTTGTTCCAAGTCGGTAAGTTTGGCGACGACTTTTTCATCTGTTTTGCCTGCTGGTGCGTTTGCAATAGCTTTTCGCAGTTCGATTACGGCTTTTGTGATTCTGTCGGAGCCGCTTTGTGCTGCGAACAGCGCAGCGTCTGAAAAATCAAGCGGACTTCGATAATGACTGTTCAAAACAAGCTGGCGAACGGCAAGGGGGGTGTAAGCTCTGGAAATTCTTTCGTGTTTGCCGGCGAAAACCTGTTTTAGCGTGATAAAATTGCCGAGACTCTTGCCCATTTTCTGGCCGTCAACGGTTACCATATTATTGTGCAGCCAATAGCGTACAAATTGAGCGTCGTTTGCGGCTTCGGATTGGGCGATTTCGCATTCGTGGTGGGGGAACTGATTTTCCAGTCCGCCGCCGTGGATGTCAATGGTTTTGCCGAGATATTTCATACTCATAACCGAGCATTCGAGATGCCAGCCTGGATAGCCGCGACCCCAGGGACTGGGCCACTGCATAATATGGTTCGGCTCTGCCTTTTTCCAGAGTGCGAAATCAGCGGCGTTTCTTTTTTCCTTCGATATTTCGACTCTTGCGCCGGCCTGCATTTCTTCGACGTTTCTGCCGGACAGTTTGCCGTAGTCCTTAAATTTTGAAACATCGAAATAAACCGAGCCGTTGGATTCATAAGCGAATCCTTTTTTAAGCAGAGTCTCGACAAGTTCGATTTGTTCGGGTATGTGGCCGCTTGCTCGCGGGCTTATGTCCGGGCGAACGCAGTTTAGTTCGTCCATATCCGCAAAAAAGCTGCGGGTGTAAAATTCCGCCAGAGCCATTGGGTGGATTTGCTCTTTGGCGGCGGCGACGGCGAGTTTGTCTTCGCCGGCGTCGGCGTTATCGGTCAAATGCCCGACATCGGTAATGTTTTGAATGTATGAGACGGAATAGCCAAGATACCGCAGATAGCGAACGAGAATGTCGAAGCTGATATAGCTCTTTGCGTGTCCGAGATGCGCGTGCCCATAAACTGTCGGCCCGCAGACATAGACACCAACCTTCGGCGGATTTAGCGGCTTAAATTCTTCAGTCTTTCGTGTTAGGGTATTGTATAAAGTTAAACTCATTTTCTACTTTCCTAAATATAATCGCAGATTACGCTGATTGCACTGATATAACAGGAAGCAAAGAAACAAAGAAGTAAAGAGATAAGAAAAATCTGCCAAATGCCTAAAAAATCCTTACTTTCTTATTGAATCTGTGTCTAAAGCGTCCTTTTTAACCTTCTTCTTATCAGAACCGCTGTTATTGCGGAGATTGCCAGCCCCTGGCCGACTTCGCCGAGGCCTTCGTTTGTTTTCGCTTTTACATTCACATTCAGAAAATCAATTCCCAAAAGCGAAGCGATACAGCGTTTCATTTGTGCTTTATATTGGCCGAGCTTTGGCTCTTCGAGCGTTATTGTTATATCAACGTTCACAATTTCCCAGTTTTTATGTTCAATATACTCTTTTGTTTTCAGCACAAGTTCCTTGCTGTCGATGTTGGCGAATTGCGGGTCGGTGTCTGGAAAAATCATTCCGATATCGCCCAATCCCGTTGCGCCGAGTATAGCGTCAATCATCGCGTGCAATGCGACATCGCCGTCGGAGTGCGCAAGCAGGCCTTTTTCGTAAGGTATAAGAATTCCGCCGAGCTTAAGCGGTCTGCCCCCGACGAGCCGGTGAATATCCGTACCGATGCCTGTTCTGTATTCGTAATTTATATCATCAATCACAGCGAACCCTTTGTGCTTGGAATGTCTTTGCCTGTGATTTTTACGGCCTGCGACATCGCCTGTCCGAGAGCCTTAAAAATTGCCTCCGCGATGTGGTGGCTGTTTGTGCCGTGCGGAACGGTAATGTGCAGATTGAATTTGCCGTAGTTGGCGAAACTCCGCAGGAGTTCTTCGACGCATTCGACATCGAAGTCGCCGATTTTTTCCGTTCGATATTGAACATTATAAACGCAGAAAGGCCTGCCCGAAAGGTCGATTGCCACGCTTGCCAGAGCGTCTTCCATCGGTACTGTGCTGTTGCCGTAACGTGCGATGCCTTTTTTGTCGCCGAGCGCGTCGGTGAGTGCCTGTCCTAAGCAAATCGCCACATCTTCAACGGTGTGGTGCTGGTCAACCTCAAGGTCGCCCTTTGCTGTCAGGTTCATATCGATTTTGCCGTGCTTGCTCAAATGGCAGAGCATGTGGTCGAGGAAACCTACGCCGGTGTTGATTTCATAGCTGCCTGCTCCGTCGAGATTGATTGCGAGTTTAATATCGGTTTCGTTCGTTTTTCTTGTGATTTTCGCTTTTCTGTCAGCCATAATTGTCATCCTTGTGCTGTGATTTTTTTCAGTTCGCCGATAAGTTTATTGTTTTGTTCGGGCGTGCCGATGGAGATTCTCAAATTATCCTTAATGTCGGGATACGCCCAGTATCGGACATATATATTGTTTTCTTTGAGCTTGTCATAAATGTCAATCGCTCTTGTTTTGACGCTTTTGGCAAACACAAAATTCGTCCGGCTCGGCATAACCTCAAAGCCCAATTCCGTAAGCTCGGCTGTCAGGCGTTTTCGCTCGGCTTTGACTTTTTCGACGTTCTGTTTGAAATACGCCTGGTCTTTTATCGCGGCTGTCGCGGCGGCAATCGCAATCGCGTCAACATTATAAGAATCTTTGGTCTTATTAATGCCGGCGAGCAAATTTTCGTTTGCGATGCCGAACCCGAACCGCAGACCAGCAAGAGAATAGCCCTTGCTCATCGAGCGGAGAATAATTACGTTGTCGTGTTTTTTTATAAGGTCAAGGCAGTTATCCTCGGCAAAATCAACATACGCCTCGTCAATCAGCAGTACGCCTTTGATTTCCTGCGATAATTGAGCGATTTCCTGTTTTGAAATAAATGTGCCGCTCGGCGCGTTTGGATTGCAGAGAATAGTTAGCGCAGCACCGGCAGATGCCAGCTTTGCGGGCAGATTAAATTCGCTGTCGAATGGAATCTCAATGGCGGGGCAGTTTTGTATCTGTGCCAGAACAGGATAGAGCGAATATGTCGGTGTTGGGTAAGCCAATGGCCTGTTCTCATCGCAAATCGCCCGAATTGCCATATCCAAAAGTTCATCGCCGCCGTTGGTGCAGATTATGTTTTCGCTTTTGACGTTGAAAATCTTCGCGGCAGCCTCCCTAAACGAATCCGATGATGGCTGCGGATACCGCCTTAAATTTTCAGGCGTGATATTTTTTATCGCTTCAAAAACTTTTGGGCTTGCAGGGTATGGATTTTCATTGGTGTTGAGTTTTACAACATCGGTTGATTTGGGTTGAAAACCAGGCTCATAGCCGGCCATTTTTTCAATATTTTCACGAAAGTAGCTCATAAACAGGCATTATACGTTAAAAAACAGGGATTGCAAATGCGGATTTTGGGCGTTTTTTAATTGAGCGTACCTTTTAAAATTCTTCATTTCTCTTGAGTTGATGGTCGAGCGTGTAGAGTTTGTGTTTTTGGATATAGGCAGATACTTCTGGTGCGACCAATTCGCGTATGTCCTGCTCGTTTGCGATTTTTCTGCGGATTTCGGTGCTGCTGATATCAATGAGCGGCGTTTGAATTTGATTTTGGCGCAGTTTATCCGGCAGACCATCGAAGTTCGGCCTGTCGAATCCGCCGCGATTCATTATGCTAATGCTGCATTCGTTTATAAGCTCGCTGATTTTGTGCCATTTCATCAGGTCTTTGAGCATATCAGCGCCGAGCAGCCAGTAAAATTCGCAGTCTTCGCCCATTTTCTTTTTCAGAAGCCTGACGGTGTCAATCGTGTAGCTCGGTTCGCCTCTGTTCAGCTCTACTGCGCTGACATCGAACAAATTATCGCCGGTGACAGCCAGCTTGAGCATAGCCAATCTATCGTCATCTGTGGCGAATGGCTTTTGATGTTTGTGTGGCGAGCGCCTTGCGGGTATAAAAATGACTTTCGATGCGTTGATTTGCTGCGATGCGGATTTGGCGACGGCTAAATGTCCGTTATGAATCGGGTCGAATGTTCCGCCGAATAGAATAATTTTTTTCAAGTATCGCCTCCAAAACTTTGAATAAAGCAAATTACTATAAGAAAATCACAAACAAACTGTGGTTTGTTTTAAGAAATTTTCTTAAAAACTTTAAAATTAAGTCGCGATAACGCAGATTTTTATAAAAAAAAATTAAAATTTATAAAAAATCTTTTATTAGAGCGTTTTTTTTCGCATTGAGATTTTTTTCGCATTAGTAAGACTATAAGATAATAGCAAAATCAAAAATTCAAAAGCAAAAAATCTTTGATATTTTATCAAAATCAAAGTTTTTTTATTGTTATGGGCAAAATTGTTTATGGGATGAGCACGCATCGCAAAGAGATATTGTTTTGCCACAAAATCAAAACATAAGCCATCGCATAGCGACATTAAGGACAAAGTTATGGAAAATTATAAAGTTTTTTTTGATAATTTGACGATAAACTTGTATGAATGGCGTACTTATGAAAGAAAAGCGTTGACAGAAACTTTAAGTAGTGTAAAAAGATATTGTTTGATTAATCCTTTTTTCACCGAAAGGAGGTGAATCCTGATGGCAAAGAAGAAAGTTGCAAAGAAAAAAGTAGCTAAAAAGAAAGTTGCGAAAAAGAAAAAATAGTTCTATGTGAAGGCCGCCGCTGCGATTGGCCACGGTAATTTCGGGCGGCGACCCTATGGAACTGTGAGCAGTAAGTCAAAATTTTGAGTTTAGCTCACAAGGCAACGGAAGATTCTAACGCCACGACAGAATCTTCCGTTTTTTTATGCTCCCCAAAAACCTTTTT
>MHXU01000101.1:9203-36449 GCA_001824555.1 Planctomycetes bacterium GWC2_45_44 | reverse complement strand
AAAATGCGTGGATTGCCAGGCGACCGCTATTAAAAACGCCGCGATGGTAAATTATGTCGGCACGAGATTTCTGGAAGAAGTCGCCGAAGACTATTTTGCCGACAGGCATTTTATTCCGCCTGGCGTTCGGCAGGAAACAAAGGCAAAGCTCAAATACGGCTCGATATGCGCAATACCAAACGGAATATCGCCGACTATGTATTCGGAAAATCAGCCCGAAGACCCGGACGCTGGCAAGCCGGGGCTGGCTAAGCGATTTTCGATAGACGATGACGTAATCCTCGCCAAGAAAATCAATCTGCTCAAATTTCAAAAGCAAATGGGACTGCTGGCTAATGAAAATGCCATCTTGTTTTATTGGCCGTCGAGGCTCGATGAAACGCAAAAGGGAATCGAACTGCTCGAAAATATCGCGATGAGATTTGTAATCGCCAATCCTGACACCCAGATTGCGATAGTTGGAAACACCGTCGGAACAGACAGAACTCACGCCGAGATACTTGGAAGAATCGCCTGCTCATCGGGCGGAA
This sequence comes from Planctomycetes bacterium GWC2_45_44, assembly GCA_001824555.1. GTDB lineage: Bacteria > Planctomycetota > Phycisphaerae > Sedimentisphaerales > UBA12454 > GWC2-45-44. The sequence continues at coordinate 35,919 of MHXU01000101.1, read as the reverse complement.
AAATCGCCTACAAACCTTTTAATGAAGAGTTGAGTATGCTCGGCTATGCCGCGGCGAGCGATGTCTTCGGAGCTTCGCTCTACGAGCCGTTCGGCCAGATAGACGTGATTGGCAATCTGTTCGGAGCGACCGCGACAAACCGCGATACAGGCGGTTTTCACGATAAGATTGTGCCGTTAAGGCTGAAAAAACTCGGTGCCCCCGCCGATACCGGCAACGGCGTTATTTTTAAAGATTACAGCGGCGATGGTCTGTGGTGGGGACTGAATACCGCCCTGCAGAATCACAGGTACTTCAGAAACGACCCGCAGGAGTGGGAGCGGCAGGCCAAAAGGATTATGAAGGAAACAAAAAATAAATGGGGACTTAACAGTATGATTACCGGCTACCTCTCTGTGTATGAAAAAATGCTCGGCTATCGCACTTTTTAAAAAATAAATCTCACCGCCGGCAGGCTTTTTGTATTGCCTCAATCGCGGCGGGACGGTCGGATTTGCCGAATATCGCGTTGCCGGCAACCAAAGTATCAGCGCCAAGTTCACTAACAATGCCGGCAGTTTCGGCATCAATTCCGCCATCAACTTCAATGCGAATATCTTTGCCGACAATTTGTCTGATTGGTTTGATTTTTTTGGCGGCTTCGAGAATGAAACTTTGTCCGCCAAAGCCGGGATGCACGGTCATAACTAATATCATATCGGCAAGGTGAGCGAATTTTTCAATCTTTGAAACCGGCGTTTCAGGATTGAGGCACAAGCCTGCGGAGACTCCCGAATCGCGGAGCTTTTTTATGAAATCGGTCGGATTGGGAACGACTTCGATGTGAAAAGTAATGTTGTTCACGCCCGCCTTGATGAAGGCATCGGCGTATTTTTCCGGTTCGCTTATCATAAGATGGCTGTCGAAAAACAGGTTCGAGTGTTTGCGGATTTTGGCTATGACCGGCGGGCCGATTGTTATATTCGGCACAAAATGGCCGTCCATTACGTCTAAATGCAGGATTTTTATGCCTGTTTTTTCGACCTGACTAATCTCATCGGCCAATTTGGCGAAATCGGCAGAGAGAATCGACGGGGCTATTTCAATCGTTCCGGCTTTTGGCATTTTTATAATCATAATTTTCTCACCACAGATTTTATTATTTTTCAGTATTCAATTCCCTTTCTCGCGGGAACATTTTTGCTGTATGGATGTTTGATTTCTTTCATTTCCGTAACAAGGTCGGCCAATTCGTTCATCTCGTTTGTCGCTCCCCTGCCGGTCAGAACAATTTCAACCGAATCGTCTTTTGATTCGATTATATTTTTGAGCCATTCAAGTTTGGCCAATTTTTTGGAAACACAAAAAATAATTTCATCGAGAATTATAAGAGCGTATTTTTTATTTTTTGCCTGCTCGGCGATTTTCTCACAAACCTGTTCGATTTTATTCCGCGTATTTTCTACCGCGGCTTTATCGTCAAAAGATTTTCGCATATCCCATTCAGCGTTCACGGGTAAAATCTCAATTTGCAGATTCCCCTGCGAAATAGCTTTTCTTTCGCCTGTTTCGAGAGATGGCGGCTTGAGAAACTGATATATAATCACTTTTTTGCCCCAGCCTGCGGCGCGAACGGCAAGACCGATAGCAGCGGTGGTTTTGCCTTTGCCGGAGCCGGTGTATATTTGCACTAATCCCTTGTCAGCCAAGTTTTTCACCGTTCAGTAATTTGCCGAAAATTTCCTGATTCTCAAACGCCTTTTCTCCGTCGCGGTTATATTTGGCGAGCATTTTAATTGTCGCCTTGAATTTCTTTTCCAACGGTGCAGCCAATATCAGTTTCTCGCCATCTTTATAATTTTCAATTTCGAGCTGATACGCGCAAAGCGTCAGCCGTTCGATGAGTGGTTTTTCTTCGGCGTATTTGGCAAGCCTGTAGCCGTGCTTGAAACTCGACAGCATAATCGGCTCATCCTGCCCGTACCGCGGGTCGATTACAAGCCCCATTCCGCAATGCTGCAAATGCACCCGAATCTGGTGCGGTATATGCGTTATCGGCTCGACGGCCAGCAGGCTGATAACGCCGAAATTCGCAAGTTTTTGCCATTTGGTTGTTGCCGCCCTGCCGATTTTCGGGTCGATTCGCATTTTCTGCTGATGTCGAGGGTCTTCGGCGAGCGGCTCATCGATAATGCCCGACTTTTCATCACCGGCGGAATTGACCAGAGCTAAATATGTCATTTTTACCCCGCCTGCATCGAATAAAAGGGACATTTTTTTCTGCGCATCGGCATTTTTCGCCAGAATGATTATTCCGCTGGCCTCTCTATCGAGGGGGTGAACGATATAAAGCTTCGTATCGTTTTTTCGCTGATTTTGCAGCATATCCGGGAGGGTTTCTTTGCCGAATCTGTCAACTCCGACGCTGATTGCGGCGGGTTTATTGACGGCAAGAAGAACTTCATCTTCGTAAATTGTTTCTATTATGTTTTTAGCCATCTCTATAAGTACTCTCAAAATAAGATTTAAGCCGGGCGGGTATTATAAGCGGAAGTACCACAAAAACCAGCCAAACGCGCAAGTTTTTTGCAAATTTTGTAAAATTTCTTCAAAAAATTGAAAGTTTTGAACGACTTTTGAACGGTTTTTGTCAAAAATCGTTGAGTTTTTGTAAGTTTTGATGAGTTTTTGAGAAGTTTTGAAAAGAGGGTATAAGGGGTAGGGTTTAGGGTGAAGGGGATAGAAAAAAGACAGGATTCGGTAGATAGTAGTTTTTAGCGAACGCCCATTTGAGAGGCAAAATTCTGTTGCTGTGGTTAGTTTTTGTGCTAAAATGACGGTTTTGGTATTTATTATGCTATTTGTCTTAAAATTTTTATCGGAGAAATGGTTATGGACAGCAAGTTCAACAGGTTTTTGGTATTGTCGGTCGTGTCAGCATTCTTTGTAATGTCAGTCTTGTGCCAGAGCAGTGTTTTGGCGGCAAAGGATAAGACCAAAGAAAACAAAAAATCAATTCTGTCGAAAAAAGCCGTGACAGAAGACAAAATCAAAGAAGTCAGGGAAGTCAATGTTGAAAATACTAAAAGCGTTCCAACCGGCGCGATAATAAAATTCGAGAAGGCTGTTCACGATTTCGGCAAAGTTTCGCCGGACAGCTTAAATGACTGCGTTTTTACCTTTACTAATGTCGGCACCGGCGTTCTTGAGATTACCGGCACAAAAGGCACCTGCAAATGCACCGTGCCCGACCTGCAAAAGAAAAGCTACACGCCGGGCGAAAGCGGCACATTGAAGGTAAGTTTCCACGCTCCAAAGTTTCAGGGTTCGACAATGCAGAATGTTTTTGTTTTCAGCAACGACCCAAACAACGCCAAAGCGGAGCTTGAAATAAAAGCGTTTGTTGAATCGCAGGTTCAGGTCGAGCCGGAGAAGTTAGACCTTTCGTTAGTTGCGGCAAACGGCGGCGCGAAGAATATAATACTCAAGAGCATCGACAACGAAAGTTATGCGATTACAAAGATTACATCGCAGGGAGATGTTTTTACGTTTGATTTCGACCCGAACAAAGTTTCTCAAGCCCATGTACTCAAGCCGAAAGTGAATGTTGAAAATCTCAAGCGTTATCTAAGCGGCACGGTTCTGATAAGCATCAATCATCCCACCTGCAAGGAAGTCAAGGTTGATTATGTCTGTATGCGTCAATTTGAGGCATCGCCAAGCGCGATTATAATTCGCAATGCCGTCGAAAAAGAATCTCAAAAACGGACGATTTATCTAATCAGCAATTATAATGAGAAAATCGCCATTGAATCGGCCGTTTCGGATAGCGGCATCGTAAAGGTTTTGAGCCAGAAAGCGACTGAAAATCGTTTCGAGTTCGAGGTTGAAATAACCGCTCCTGTGCGAGAAGGCAAGCTGCGAGTTTTTTCGGATACGCTGCACATAAAGATAAGGGATAAGGAACAGATAGACATTCCGTGCAGAGGCTTTTATAAAATGGGCAAATAATACAAACTGACCGAAAGTCAGTTTGAGAGTTTAAAATTTAAAAAGCCATATTTTTGAAAGGAATCGATTATGAAAAAGGCAATCGCAGTATTGATGGTTGTGTTTGTCGCGGCGTTTTTTGCTATTGCAAAGGAAGATAAGCCGCAGGCACCGGCCAATGCCGCCCCGAAGGCGGCAGCCCCGGCTGTTTCGACAGTTCCCGCCCCGACGGAAAAAACCATCGACCTCGGCAACGATGTGTCGCTGACGCTGGTTCTTGTGCCGGCAGGAGAGTTCGAGATGGGTTCTCCGATGGAAGAATTGAAAAGAGACGGCGACGAGGCGCAGCATCATATCAAATTGACAAAGCCATTTTATATGGGCAAGTTCGAGGTAACGCAGCTTCAGTATCGTGTTATAATGAGTCAAAACCCAAGCAAAGTCGGCGGCGACAAACTGCCGGTCGAAAATGTCAACTGGTACGAGGCCTGCCGATTCCTGAAAAAACTTTCCGATAAGGCCGGCGTCAAATTCCGTCTGCCGACCGAGGCTGAATGGGAATACGCCTGCCGAGCGGGAACAAAGACCGCCTTCAATACCGGCACAACTATCGATTCGGATTTTGCGAACTATAACGCCAAAGACGCTTACGCTGACGGCATTATAGGGACATATTTGGACAGCGTCTGTGAGGTCGGCAAGTATAAGCCAAACGCTTTCGGCCTGTACGATATGCACGGCAACGTTTGGGAATGGTGCAGCGATTTTTACGATGAAGACTACTACAAAGTAACGCCGCTGACCGACCCAAATGGTCCGCAGAAAGGCGATGGAAAGGTTATCAGAGGCGGCGCGTGGAACGAGCCGGCGTGGAAATGCCGAAGCGCAGACAGGAATCACCGCGGCGAAAAAACCAATCAGGGAGTCATAGGCCTTAGGGTTGTGATGGAGGCGCAATGAGCATGGAAAAGACATTCATTGTCTCTGTAATTCTGTTGCTGTCATCCATTGTTTTGGCAGTACCGACAACTTTGCAAGACCCGAATGTTTTGCAGCAGAAAAAAACATCAATTATTGCAGATAACAATCTGCCTACTCAGAGAGTTATAAATCTTGGGGATGATGTAAATATGGTGTTAGTCCTTATTCAGCCTGGTGAGTTTGATATGGGCTCTCCCGAGAGCGAACCCAAGCGAAGTGATGACGAGTTTTTGCATCATGTCAAAATTACAAAGCCGTTTTATATGGGTAAATTTGAGGTTACACAAGCGCAGTATAAAAAAATTATAGAGAAAAAGTTTTTTATTGGATGTGAATTTAAAGGAAATAGCAGACCAGTTGAAAATGCTGATTGGCATCAGGTTATTTATACCATTAGGGCTTTAACGGCAAAGACAGGGTTGCATTTTCGTTTGCCGACAGAGGCCGAATGGGAATATGCTTGTAGGGCAGGTACTGCTACGCCTTTTTACACAGGCAAATCTCTTGGTTCCGAAACCGCTAATTTTAAGTGTAAAAAACAGGATGAATATTGTGAAAGCAGCAGCGATGTGTATGTTGATCAGACAGTGCCTGTCGGAGGTTATTCAGAAAATGCATTTGGCTTGTGCGATATGCACGGTAATGTCTGGGAATGGTGTAGCGATTTATATGACAAAGATTATTATAAGACCGCTCCTATGGTTGATCCAAAAGGGCCACAAATCGGCGATGGTCGTGTAATAAGAGGGGGTGCCTGGAATAAGCATGCGGATAAGTGCCGTAGTGCTAGCAGAAACCATCGTAGTGAAAATGCTAATAAGCCTAATATCGGCTTTAGAGTTGTGATGGACGCAGAATAGTTATCAGTTATCAGAAGCTCGGTTATCAGTAAAATTGCAACTTATAATCGAGCTTTTTTTGTAAGGGTATTGGATGGATATTTTTTCGCTCCTGCTGACGGTTGCGGGATTAATTTTATTTGAGACGATAAGCAGTGTTGATAACGCGATTATCAATGCTGAAGTGCTTTCGACTATGAGCCAAAAGGCGCGGAAGTGGTTTTTGTTCTGGGGACTGTTTTTTGCGGTATTTTTATTGCGAGGTATGCTGCCGTGGGGAATCGTCTGGGCGACAACGCCCTCGCTTGGGCCGATAGAAGCTTTGACGGCGACATTCAGCGGCGACCCTGCAATAGCACCAAAGTCGAGCAGTCGGCGCCGATTCTGCTTTGCGGCGGCGGGGTATTTCTGGTATTTCTGTTTTTTTCGTGGCTGTTTCTGGAAGAAAAGCATTTTGGCCTGCCGGGCGAAGAAACTCTTTTTAAGTACGGTTTTTGGTTTTATGCGATTGTATCTGTGCTGCTTGCGGTGATTGTATGGTTCGCAGCCCAAAAAAGCCCTATGATGGCGTTTTCGGCGGTAGTCGGCTCGACGGCGTTTTTTATTACGCAGGGGTTTAAGCAGAATGCCGAGCAGGCCGAGGCTCGATTAGTTCACGCAGGGAATTTGAGCGACATCAGCAAAATTCTTTATCTGGAAGTTATTGACGCGACTTTTTCGATAGACGGCGTTTTGGGTGCGTTTGCGTTCACGCTGTCTGTGCCTTTGATTTTGATTGGCAATGGCATCGGGGCGATTGTTGTTCGGCAGATTACCGTCGGCAATATCGAACGCATCAAAAAATATAAATATCTGAAAAACGGGGCGATGTACTCAATTCTGTTTCTTGGGCTGATTATGCTGGCCGATAGTTTTGGCGTGCATATTCCGCAATGGCTGTCGCCTGTGATTACATTTGGCATGATAGGCTGGTTCTTCTGGAAATCCAAACGGGCTATTGACTTAGAGATGAATTAAAGATATAATGGCTTTTTTGTAGATTTTCGCATAACTCTTATTTTTTGAGGTTTTACGGTGAAAGCAAGCGAACTTCGTCCCGGAATGGGCGTTATAATTGATGGCAAACTCGGTGTCTGTGTTCAGTCTGTTCACGTTACGCCCGGCAATTTGCGTGCGTTTGTGCAGGCGAAAATCCGCATCATTGCTGACGGCAACTCGGTGGATAAACGACTCCGCTCGACGGAAGACATTGAGCAGGCGTTTCTTGACAGGCGCGATATGCAGTACCTTTACTCCGACAATATCGGTATGGTGCTGATGGATAACGAAAATTACGACCAGGTTACCGTGCCGATGGCAATGGTCGAGGAAATGGCCAAATATCTCAAGCCCGACACGAAAGTTACGACCTTAATGTACAATGGAAATGTCGTATCGCTTGAATTGCCTAAGATTGTCGAGCTTACCGTTACCGAAACCGCTCCGCAGCCGAAAGGCGCGACAGCGACAAATCAATTAAAAGAAGCCGTTATGGAGACGGGGCTGAAAACGAGAGTTCCGCCGTTTATCGAGATAGGCGAAGTTCTCAAAATCAGCACAGAAGACGGTTCGTACCTGTCCAGGGCGAGCAAGTAAAATTTAATGCAGCCTGCTTTTTTCGCGGGCGTTCTTTTGTTCTTGACTTATGCCGGCGATTTTTATACCCTTGCGGCTCTATCGGGGGCGGTTAGCTCAGTTGGTTAGAGCGCCTGCCTTACAAGCAGGATGTCGTAGGTTCGAGTCCTATACTGCCCATTTTATAACACTTTTAAAATAAAGCACTTATAAAACTTCTTGACAATCAGAAAAAACCTGCGAAACTGTTTTACAACAATTTAGGCTCAATTTGGTGTTGTAAAATGGCAAAAACTGAAATTACCGGCACAATTTATTTGAATCACGGCAGATATTGGTATCGAATCAAGTTGCCCGGCGAAACATCATTCCGCCAGATACCACTCAAGCCAACCGGCTCAAAATACGCAACAAAAGATTATCAGGTTGCTCAATCAATCGCCGAAGATGTTTATAAGCAACTCTGCCAAAAAAAAGATACCCCACTGCCGGACTGTAAGACGATAGCCGATTTAACAATCCGATACTTGACGCACGCCGAGGGCTATTACAAGGATAGCCGGGAGCCGGAAAACATCAGCTATGCTCTTAAACCGCTCAAAGAACTTTATGGCGGAATCCCCCTGGATGATTTCGGCGTTGACAAACTTGACCAACTCCGTGAAAAAATGGTTGAGGGCAAGAAACAATGCCGCAAAGTTATCAATAAGCGAATTTCTATGATATGCCGTATGTTCAAGTGGGCGGTGTCCAAGCAGCTCTGTTCGATTTATACCTATCAGACCTTGCTTACATTAGAAAGCCTCAAATTCGGTCGCAGCACTGCCAGAGAATCAAAAAAGGTATTGCCTGTGCCTGTGGAGCACATCGAAGCCGTTTTGCCGTTCCTAAGTCAAACCGTTGCGGATATGGTGAGATTACAGTTGCTTACAGGTATGCGGTCAACAGAGCTTTGCACGCTCCGGCCTTGCGATGTTGACCGGTCAAAAGATATTTGGATTTACAAGCCGACAAAATTCAAAAATCCACACATTGAGAATTACGAGCGGACTGTGTATCTCGGCAAAAAGGCACAGGCGATTTTAGAGCCTTATTTGCTCCGGCTGCCGGGCAGTTATTGCTTTACCCCGGAAGAAGCCGAGCGGCAGGCCGGTAGAATCCGGCACAAAAAATATCAGCCGTGTTACAATCGTCGGAGCTTTTATACCGCGGTCAACAGAGGAATAAAGGCTTGCAATAAAGACATAAAAAAGAAATATAAAGGCGTAGAGATTGATTCCGATAAAATTCCCTTGATACCCCACTTTCACCCCCACCAATTCAGGCACACACAGGGGACAAACGTAAGAGCCAAGATGGGATTAGAAGTTGCATCGGCTTCATTAGGACATAAAAGCCTTAAAATATCAGAGGTTTATGCCGAGCGGGACACGAGCAAGGCGGTCGAGGCTGCTAAAATAATGGGATAAGCAATGTCTTGCTTTTTTGATTAAAAAATTGTATTATCTCATAGAAGATTGAACAAAACATTTTTTGGGAGCAGGGATTATGAGGTTATTTGTTTTACTGGCACTGGTTTTCATCGTTACAAGTCCGGCAGTCGCTTTAACAGAATGGTATCTCGGCTATGCGGCGGGGTCGAATGATTTATATAGCCTGTGGAGTGGCTCGTTGAATTATGATTGTATCGGGCTGGGATGGAGTGGCACTGGCCGTCTGAAACAAATCAGCCCTTTTATCACGACTGTTAATGCCAAAGTTCTCGGTATGGGTTATTATTCTGGAAGCTACGGCTATTGGGAACTTAAAAACGGCACGGCAAATATCGCTCTCGGAGCAATTGTCGGTTATGCTGGTAATGCCGAAATAAAACAGCTTGCCGGGACGTGTACGATAGGCAACGGAACTACTTTGGGTTATGTTGGCACTGACCCGCTTACCACTGGCGGCAATGGCATTTATTCTTTGCTCGGCGGCTCACTGATAACCCCTGCGATTCAAATAAACGGCACAAGCAAGCTGAATATCACTGACGGCATATTGAGGCTTACAGGCGACAAGACGGCTCTGGTAAGCGGATATGTAACGGCAGGCAAGATAACAGCCTTTGACGGCGTTGGCTCTGTAATCGCTTCCTATGCTTCTGGATATACCACCGTCTCGGCGGTTATTCCAGAACCAGCAACGATGCTTTTGGCCGGATTAGGGTTGATTATTTTTCAACGATTCCGGCGTTAGTTTCCAATTTTTGTAGTCTGTCCAGAACATCTTGCCACTGTGCTGTTGTGATAAGGCCAGGCTTATCTATTCTTCTGGCCGTAATCTCTCAAAATTCTTTCATCGTTATTAAAGTACGAAGCCTTGCAACCTATCAGAGTGGGGGCTGTTTTGACTAATCCCGTGCGGGTATCCATAACAGCGACAATTCGACCATCGTAGCTCATCTGCATTTGATATGTTCCTGAACCGCCTTCGTTTATCATACCGTAGGCACAAAATAAACAAAGACCCAAAATTAAGCCAATTACTATTTTTGTCATTTTCCGCTCCTTATGGATTTTGAAATACTTTAAAAATTTAACATCCGTGAAACGATAAATATCCCTCTGATTTTTGGATTATAACAAAACCGACAATCAAAGTCAAGAAGTTTCCTCATTCAAGACAACTTCCAGTTATACGCAATATAGTTGTTATTATTTTTTAAACTCTTTTAAAGATAAATAACGAACTCTGGCATAGGTGGTACCTGCACTTGTGGAAGTTACTTTCATATAATAAGTATATGTACCTGCTGCCGGATTATCAGAGAAACTTCCACCAAACAACATTATTCCAGCCTGCCCCAAAGCGTCTTCGCTATCGTAAATTTCCGTACTACCCCTATATATCCTAAGCCTATGATAGTAACTCATCGAATAACTAAAATCAATATACACGGTGTTACCAGTGGTGGTAATTTCGACGCTCTGTATAGTAGTTTCCGTAGTGCCGCTTATTGCCAGTTGTGCTGCTGTGTAATTACTAACCGGTACAGTTACCGCATTATTTGCTATATTCGAGGTATCTACTTCCAAGTCTCCAATTTTTGCTGACGTGATTGAGGCATCGGTAACTGTTAATTTTGTAGTTCCTGAATCGTTAAATAAAATAGCTGTCCAGTTTGCACCAGCGTCATTTGATACACTTATCCCACTGGTGTTTATCTTCATTCTTGTATTTTCGCCGAGACTAAATAAAATCTCTCCCGATGTGATATTTCCGAGATTTGCGGAAAGAGAGGACAGATATTCTGCGGTTATTGTCCCTGCCTGAATCAGTCCACCGTGCATTATTTTTTGAATGTTTGGGGCATAGACCGTGCCTGCTTCGTTAATACACATTATCCATTTGCCAACACCAATGGCCGTGGCTAATGTATTTGTGCTTAAAAAGACAGTAGGCGACCCACCGTCCCAATATATGTATTTATCGGTAGTATTTCCCGCTGTGATTTCATAGCTTATGCCTGAAAGATTGAACAGTATCGGGTTTGTGCCATCCGTTTTCGACCAAGAGACTTTGCCGGCAACCGGAGTATTTGCGTTCCAAGTCAGATTGGTTGTTGACGGCGTGTCAATGTTCGGAATGTTTAGAATAGTTGACGGATACATTCTCTTGATTTCATCCCAAGTTATTGGCTGGGATGGATTGCCGCCTGCATTGCTTCCGGGCGATGTGTAATTTGTTATAGGAATAACCGGCGTTAAGTCATCGGTCTCGTACACTTCATCATTGTATTCCAAGCAGGTAAGCGTAAAGACCTGCTCCGCTGTCGGCTGAATTGCAATAACTCTGTATAGTTTTACAGGGCTTGTCTGTTCGCCGAAAATATAAACATCGTCAGCCTGTGGAGCGATTGCGAATGCTGTTGATACTACAATCCTGTTGAGATTATAAAGCCCGCCGTCAACGGCTACGTCTGGAATATCCTCATTGACAGTTATGATTGTGTTTGTACCATCAAACGTAGAGTCGCCGTCCAGCGTATAAATGCCATCATTGCCAGTCGAATCGGCAATTTTAATCCTATCCTCATCTTTGTAGCAAAGGGTATAATTGCCCGCGATTTTGAATTGCTTAGTTTTATATGCCTCTATCGGCGGCGTAAAATCTGCTGTCCAGCGAGCGATGCCTTTAGAGATACGAAATTCGTCTATCCAGCCATTAAGCGGCCAAGAGGCTCCCTGATAGCCGCCAATTTCAAGTACAGCAGGTACATTTGTAAGTGCACCAATTGAGCTTGTTGTCGCGATAGCTATACCATCAAGACGAATAGTCATTGTATCGCCATTCCTAACCAACTCTATGTGATACCAAGTGTCCGCAACAATGGACACAGCAGCTCCTAAAGTTATATAAGGAGATTCACCTGTTGCGAATGCAATACCACCAGCGTAGTACCTAAGCCACCAATAGTTACCTACACCATCCGATTGCCCGCAAAAACACGCAACATCTACTCCTGTAGGCACGACTGCAAATCTAACCCAAAAATCTATCGTAAAATCACCACTTCCAAAATTCCAATCTTCTGAATCAGGAATAGTTACATAATCAGAATCACCATCAAGCAAAAGAGAGGCAGTGCCGAACGCTTTTTGGGCGGTATCAAGCTGTGCCGTACCTTCAAGTGAAATCGTTTGCCCCGTTATGGCAATTTGGTCAGTAGTATCGGCATCAGTCCCGTCAAAATGGCATAGCAATTTAGTGTACGCATCTTCGCCAAAGCCCACAATGTCGTTGTACTGCGATAGAACCGCCTTTTGCTCTATATCGTCCGTATTTCGGCGAACATATAGACTGTAAAGAGCATCGGCTCTATACTCCAAATCTTTATCTACAATAACATCCTGCTCCGAACCGGATAACACTCTGCCGCCGTCTCCCCATTGAGGGACATCGTGCTGAAAATAAATAATATCGCCGATTGTGCAGGCAATAGCATCGACATCGGCAGAAAATTCAATCGTTGATTTCAGTAGCCGATTTTGAGCAAGCTGATACATACCAGCCCGCCAAGCCTCTGATTGTTTAGAAATACCGAAAAGTTCAAGCGTTATTTTATTTGATATGTTTTCGATACCAACATCAAAAACCGTCAAAGGCACCCTGTTAAAGTCCTGCAATTCATCTCTGTAATTTATTTCGATTTCAGACGCTAAATCCTGTTGCGGCAAAAATGTTTGTTTAAAGCTGTCCGCGTGAATGTTTCCAACGCTGAATAATTGAACAGCAGTACCGGCCTTGTCAATGGCTAATGTTAAATTTATTCCATTCCAAACGAGCACGCAGCGGGCAATTTCGCAGACTTTCCAAGCCGCTTCCCACATAGTCGTTGCTGTGTCAAATCCACCATTGAAAGTAATGCGTTTTTCCGTTGAACCCGCTCCATCGTCAACTAATTCATCGCAAAACAGAGCAAGTTCATAAAACTTTGCGATGTCAAGACGTGCAGGGTCTATCCCATCGTATCTCTCGATTTCGTATGGGTCTAATTCTGTGCCGCTGCCAGTAATAACCGGCTGTGTTAAAATGTCCCAGAGAACCCAAGCCGGATTCGTATTGTATTCCAAGCTCCAGGTTGAGCCACCAAATACGTTGACAATCGCACCCTCTTGTACGCAAGATACTGTTATTGAGCCTGACAACTGGTCTGTGGCAAGGGCTTCTATGCCAAGCAAGGATGTTTTCGGATAAACAAAATCATCGTTTATAACTTCACGAACCGAACCAAGTCGCAACTGGTCGCCGTATCTCGACCCGGCTTCTGCGGTTGTTTTCGTAACCCTAATATCATATTTTTTACCATTGGTTATCGACACAGCAGAACCGCCTGTATAAGTTTCGCTCGATAAATATGATGCTCTTACCGCCGATGTTGATGATGCCGAAATGGTCTCCGCGACCAATATGTCCCAATCATTTAAACCCGATTCACTAATCTCAATTTTTATACCAATGCCGTGCGAACTCAATCCGCCAGCATCGTTTGCGTAATAAATACCCCTATCAAAAAGCAATTCTATTTCCAGTGCATCAAAATCACTATCCGGCGTTATGTATATGCGGGGCGTTCCATTCGCAACAACAATGTTTGGTCGATATTCTGGCTTTGTTTCTGTAAAAAAGCTGATTACTGTCTGGTCTATTGTACCAAAACGCTCCTCGGTAGTAACATTTGAATAATAACTTGCCGGCTGATTGTTTATTTGTATAGAATCGGAAACTATTCCTTTGACGGGTCCCGCACCAAGAGCAACCAGCATTTTTAAATACTGTTTCGTGCTATCTGTTTCGTCAACTTCGGTATGAACAGCAACTACATTGCCATACAGTTTGTTTTTACCGTAAAATTTTGGAGTAACAAGCCCTTGTTCTTGTGTAGTCTGCGGCGACCAGCCATATACTTGTGAGTTTTCCCAGTTATTATCGAAATTAGACTTTGCCCCCTTATTCATCATTGAGCTTATGAGCAGTCCACCGGCCACGACAACTGTAGCCATAGCGATTGTATAAGCCATAGTACCTGCCGTAAGTCCCAACATCGTACCTGCAACGAACGGAGCGGCAATACCCGCAGTTGCAATCATAAGAAAAATACCCAAAAAACCTTTTCCGTTACCACCCCCATCGCCTCTTAAAATCGGGACAAGTGCTACGCTATCCCCGGCTCTCGGTATCGTTATTTTCCAGTATTTTTCATCAACTATTTGGCCATTGACAGAAATTGCAATATCTACGTTATCAGGCAAAGTCATTAATCGGAGTTCGTGCAAGGTCTCCTGACGATAAGGCATTGTTGCAATTTCACGCTTTGACTTATCGAGCGGATTTTTAACTTTAATTATTTGGAGTTCTAACATAGCGATAGTACCCATCAATTTTTTTAATCCAGTTTAGATTATCAAGCCTCTCGACAACAACGTTGCGTTTAGCCATAACGTGTATAAATGTCCGGCAATCCTCTAATACCACGCCGACGTGCGTTACATACGGCGGCCTGACTTTGAATGTAACCAAGCAATATGGCTCAGGCTTTTCAATGTTAATAAAATGCTCACATAAACCTTGTTCAATAGCTACTGAACGTTCTGACAAATCTTCAATCGGTTGTCGTTCTGGTATTTCGACACCTGCCCTGCGACATACCTCACAACACAAATTGTAGCAGTTCCATCCGGTATCGCCTGTGCCGTTAAGGTCGAACGGTTTGCCGATTAAATCAGTAATGTCGATTTTTGCGTCAGGCAATCCGCACGCTCCCGCTCCGCATTCCCGTAAATCCGCCAAATCTTACGGAATTACTTCGCAACCGGCAGTCGGCTAATGTTCGTTTGCAAGTTGTTTCGGCTCCGGTATATCCACACTCACAAGATTTAAAATGCCAGCGACAATGCAAAGCTAAATATCGTTCCAACGGATACCTCCGCCGCAATGGATTCGGAGCACCAAGCGTAAACGTTACCCATTCAGCCGTGCTTTGGCAGGCCAAAATATCGCAGGTGATTTTGAGTTCGCTGTAATTTTCGGCAAGTAACTCAGAATTCACAATCGTTATATCAACAACAGAGCCGTTGCCACCGCTTAAAGTTTGTAAATAGGGCTGCAAAAGTCTTGTGATATTTCCAACTCTTAGTGTATAAGTCGGTATTTCACCTTTAGATGTTGTTTTGGGCGGGTCAAATTCAAAAGGAAAGGCTGTATAAAGATGCCCGTATGCGGCTGTCGGCGGTGTGAAATCTGCCGTCCAGCGAGCTATGCCTTTGGATATACGAAATTCATCTATCCAGCCATTGAAAGGTATAGTTGATAAATTTGAGCCTATGTTAAAAGGAGCAGTAGTTATTGTTAATGTTCCCGCTTGTGTTACAACTAAATCAGAAATTCCATCTACGCGTAAAGTGTAAACATCGCCACTTCTAATAAGGGAAATATGATACCAAGTATCAACAGCAAAATCTGATTTAGAACCATTATTGTCTATCGCCCAGGAAGTTCCGTTTATTGAAACTGCTAAATGCAAAGTACCGCTTGCTCCCCCTGTAAAGAATAATAAAATCGGAGAATAACCAGTACCATTTGATTTAGAAAAAAGAGCTTGATAGGGACTTCCTGTAAGCGAAGCAAATCTAACCCAAAAATCTATCGTAAAATCACCACTTCCAAAATTCCAATCTTCTGAATCAGGAATAGTTACATAATCTGAATCACCATCTAACAAAAGTGATGCTGTGCCAAATTTCTTTTGTGCTGTATCAAGTTGTGCTGTGCCTGCGAACGTCGCCGCTCCCTGTACTGGGTCGGTGTATGCCGTTGCTTCGTCCGCTCCATCAAAATGAGAGCATAATTTAGTGTAGGAATCTGTTACAACGTCAGACGGAAAAACAACGTCTTCATTATTCCTGACAAGTTGCAAAACGGTTTCCGCATCATCGGTCAACGCAATATCGAGCAAAATTAGCCAAGCCGCTTTTGTGCTTAATTTATTTTTCTCTATTACCAGATTACTTGAAATGGTTTTAATGTTACACCTCTACGATTTCAATTTGAACGTTCCATTCGTGTTGCTGGCTATCTTCAAGCGTATAAACAACAAGCTTTCCAAATTTGACAGTATAAGACGCATTATCAACAGGATTTACCCAAGTGAATGAATCCGCTCCATATCGCACTGTAGTTCGCTCAAAGGTCTCAATCAGTTCTTTGTCGGTGTTCGACAACTGGCTGTAATTGAAAGACCATTTTTGAGGAACTGACGTAAATTTTGCCCGCGTCTGGACTTTACCGTTTTCAAAACCATTCCGCAAGGTCGGGTCTGTGGCGGCTTCCTGCTGAAAGCCTACGGCATCTGGATTAACTGAAAGCGTAGGAAAACTACTCATTAGCCATTCCCTCTCATCTTGTGATATAGCGTGCCGTAATTATCAATGTTATCAGCAACAACCGATATAATCCATTCTTTGCCATTAAATTGCGGCTTACCCTGTTGTTTCATTGGCTGGCCTGTATTGTTATTGATTATCACGTTGGGCGGTATGTTATTTGAGGATTCCCCGCTGGTTACTGCCTGAACGCCAAGCTTGCCATTGATTCTTGTCAGTGGCATTACGGCTTCGGCACCGGCTTCGCCCATAAGACCATAGCCCCTTGCCATAGGGAAGTATGTCGGACTTTCAACTATTCCACCGTAAGCATAAGGCGTAACCGCTCCATCACTGAAAACTCTGCCCTGGGCAGCATACGAACTCATAGCGGCATTTGAATCACCTGCCGGACTGCCGCCAAAAACGCCACCAAATATCCCGCCGATACTACCTGTCATTGACGACACGATACTTGCCATCGCAGCCCGCATTTGTACTTTGATAATATCAGCAATCATTTCGTTGCAAAGCGATTTAAAATCAATCTTGCCAGTCATAACCATTTCGGAAATAGCGTCTGACATTCGATTGAGATTGTCAACTGCAACATCGCCCATATTTGCCCAGACATTAGTAGAGGACGATACCCAGTCGTCAATTTTCTGGTTAAATGCACCAACGCCCCTTTGAGCCTTTTGGACTTCAATTAGCTTTTGCCGGTATTCTTCCATTACCCTGATATTTTCTTCTGTACCCGCACCATAGGCAATATCAGCCTCTTTTTGGAGCTTCATCATTTCAACTGCACGCTCTCGCTCGTCATTGCTTTTGCCTATTAGAGACCGCTCAAACTCAAGCGTTTTGAAAGCATCTTCAATTTTCTCTTTGGCGTTTATTTGCTCGGTCGAAAATTTCTGGACTGCATCGGCGGCATCTTCAAAACCCGCAGTTGTCGCGGTTGTCGCTACGGCCTGCTCCTTTAAGCTCTTTTCTGTTGTTGTTTTTTCCGGTGGATTTAACATATCAGAAAAAACCTTACCAGTCAGATTGTCCCTTTGGAATGAATTATAAAACGCCTTGTCTCTAAGCTCGGACTGAACCTTTCTGTTTGCTGCGGCTGTATCATCTATGTCCGAAGTGTCCCAATCAACCTTGTCAATATGTAGTTTTTTGCCAATCCAAGAGTCGGCAAGTTTGTTTTGTATCTTCTCAATACCGTTTATGGCCTCGGACGTTGCCTCTAAAAGCGTTGCAGGTATGCCAATTAAAAACGTGGCCGTAAGCTGCATAAGGCCGTAAAATGTTTCGCCTAAATCAACGCATAGTGCCAGCGGAATAGTTAAAGCCCTGAAAATACTTTCAAGGCTCTCTGTTGAATCTGTAAAGGCTTTATTTTGTGAAATTGTTTCAGTAAGACGCAAATTAAAGCTATCCAATGCGGCTGCCGCTCCATTTGCAGACGGTATCATTTCTCCGAATGTTTGAGCGACATTACCTAATGAGTTTTTGAATTGTTCCCAAGACCCGCTACTTGTACTTATTGCAGCGGTAGCAAGATGAAAAGAATCTGTACCGATTCTCAAGACCTCAGTAAATTTTTCCTGTGCCGTCAGGCTATCATCAAGGACAATGCCGTATCTGGACAGCATTTGGGTTTGTCCCTGCGAAGCCCTGCCGATAAGTTGCATTGCAGAAGCCAAATCCATGCGGTATTTTGCGGCTAATCCCGCTGCGGCTATGGCGGCATCGTCAAGCTGACTGGTGGTAACGCCAAGATTCTTTGCATACGCCATTTGTGATATTATCAAATCATCGTCATAAATGGTTAGCTTTTGCATTTCCGATGCAAACCCGTTGAATTTACTCATAACAGAATCAAGCTGTTTGCCGGTATCACTAAGGGCTGCCGCAAGTTCGGACTGTGCCTTTTCCGCTTCCCACGCATTAGAAATCATATACTTAAAGACGGCACCGGCAGACACTACGCCAACAAGCCGTTTAAAAGATGACATAAGCGTATTATTCGAGCCGCTCACCTTATCAACGGCATTCGCGGCTTTTGCAGCTGAATCAGAGATACTTGCTGTTGCACCGTTAAATTGAACTGCTCCGGTAGCCGCCCCTCTTGCATCAATCGCTAATTGTAGTGTTGCCATTATTTGCCCTTTTTCTTTTTGGCATTCTGTTCCTGTGTATGCTTATCGGAAGCCCATTTGCACCACTCATTGTCCATCGCCAAAATCAGTTCGTAAAACTCTAAATCATCAATCTGACGAAAATTCAAATACGTCAAAATATCAGACGTTCTCAGTGGGCTTATGCCAAACCCACTTTGCCTGCCACTGTGAAGCTGTTCAAATGCCTGCCATATTGGAATAAGGTCGTCAAAAAGCTCCGGCCTGTTTTCAATCGCCGGTACTCGCTTACCTTTTGCCGCAATTTTTTCGAGTTGTTGAGCATAATTTCCCCATTCCAATTGCCATCGCAGGCATTCAATTAGTTTTTTATTGATTCCTTTTTAGTTTCCTGTCGATAACGTGCAGCACTCGTTGACTCGTTGATAATAAAATCGTACAAATCGACAAGTTCAGGTTTTCTGAATAACTCGAGAGCGTTTTCGGGACTGTAAGGAATTGGCTTGCCGGCCTCGTCCTCAACGTTTTTCCAGCCGACCAGTATGCATTTTGCGGCTGCCTGTTTTGTCAAGTCGAGGCGTTTCTCTGCGTCAAATGAACCAGCTCTCATTTCTTTTAAATGTGGCTCAATGAGAGTCTTTAAGTACTTTATATATTCCGCATTGTCCATTCGAGCAATTTTGAAACTATAACCCAAATAATGCTCAACCCATACGCCACCGACAACCTTTTGCGTATCAACGGCGATTGCACTTAATTTTGCCATTTTAAAAACTCCTTTTTTAAATAACTTTCCTATTTCCAATCCACTCCTTTTTGTCGTAGCAGGGCTGGCATACGAACCAGCCCCAAGCCACGACTATTTAAAAAGGAGAAAACTCTTTTTAAGCTGCAAACTTAACGATTCTGATTGTTACGTTTTCTGTTGCATCACGAGAAGCAGAAAACTTCATATCAGATATACAATCCTGAGACTGGCCGCCCGCAACTCTCTGGCCGTCTGTGTACTTCACTTCGGGAAAGTCGAAAACATAGGCATTGCCCGCAACATCATTAACCAAAAACGCCAAGGACGAGGCTGTAAAGTTCAGATATTTGTCCATCAGTGCCGCCGTTGCAAAATACGCCTTAAGCGTGCCTGTTATATTCAATGCTCCTTTACCGAGCGACAGAGTGTTGCCATTGTTTCCAATGAGTAACCGGCTTCGCAGGTTATTTGATAACTGGAACGAGAATTCGGTTGCGTCAAAATCGGCCTGATTTTCAAGGATTGAATGAACATTATCGACACCGGACATTACTTCTGTCGAAGTCGCAACATCATATCCCTGAGCCGCAGACGCAGCAGCTGATACTTCATTTGCCCCCATAAATGTAATTCCGCCGCCTATCATTGCCTCTGCGGACACGCTTAGCGACACACCGTCAACGCACATACCCTTAAGCAACGAATACACATTGGTTAAATCGGTGTATTTTTTCTCGATATTGAACGATGGGCAGGTTACGCCGTTTTTAATATACGCTCCCTGCTTAATCGTTACCGAGTCGCCAGCCGCTTCATCGACAAGCGTCAAGCCTGAAACCGTGAGAATGTTATTCTCTGTTGTCGGCGAATCGGAATGGGTTATGCTGACAATCTTCGCATAGCCGTTGTTTCCGGCTGTCGTAAATCCAGCGATTTTAACCCACGAACCGACTACCCAGTCCTTGAAATCATCATCGGTTGCACTCTGATACTTATTGCCGGACGCAATGGCCTGAATATCTGTGCCAGTTGCTGTTAATACAGACGTCCAATCAGCATCGGCCATAAGAGCGGCTTTAAGCAGGTCGTCATAAGTGCCATAACTTAGCTCGAAATTGATACCGCCTGACGCAGAAATCTTTGTGCGTTTCAAGCCTGATATTTGACGGTCTGAGCGAATTTCCTTACTGGATTCTGCCGCTGAATCCTGCTTTAATGATTCGCCAGTATGTCGCAGCGTTTGCATATTTCCGCTGGTTACCGCCACTCCAAAAGTTGATTCTGCTATGTATGCTAATTGTACTAAATTACTATCTGACATTTTTGTACTCCTAAAAAATTAGTTTATCTCATCAAATTTAAAGGGACAAACCACGTTGATTTGCCACTCGCTATCAACCCTGCCAATACGTTTAATTGACGGCGTTAAAAACCTTACGCCGTTTACTGTAATTCGCCTGAAAGCCACTTTAATTTTGTCCGCCATTACGATACCGGCCTTATCACCAATTCCGATAGGCGTAAATACCTGAGCTATCACAATGCCGCTTGTTCGCTCCGTCCGGCTGCCTGTGCTGCCGATGCTGACCTGTTCACTGTCTCCCTCTTTAATTGTTAGCCGACACCACATAGAGCCGTCTGCGGGCTTCGTGAAATCCTGATTGTCGTATTGAGTAGATAAACTGTTTGTATCCGCAATAAGCGTTTTAAACCTGCCCCGAATCGTATTTGCCACTGTTTCGTGCGTCATTCTATAGCCCCCTCAAACATTGACCTTAATTCCTCAACGGTTAAGGCAAGCATACCTGTAGGAGCCTGTTGAGAGCTTCCATCTTCAAGAAATTCAATGTAATCAACATTGTTGCTTATCCAAACGATGCTATAATCAGGCAAGCCTGTAATCGCCGCGATACCCTTTGCTACTGTTGCCATTCCATCTTTATCTAATGTTTCAAGCTGGCCAGCAGCAGCCAGGTCGATTGTTGTTTGCCAATTGCCTCTTGCTCTACCGGTATCAACCGGAGTTTTTTCAACCAGCCTTTTCAGAGCCTCAAGGACAATCTTCTTTTGCAACAACGACACTTTGCCCGGTATCGTTTCTGAAAAAGCCTGAATCTCTTTATTGAATTCTTGTAGATTGTTTCCCATTATCGCCTTTTAAATTTCAGGTAGTTCTACTGTTTGGCCTGCCATTTTATGCGTACAGTCGCTTAAAAATTGAATCTGTCCGTTCCTGACAAAACTATGACATCTTGGCTGACAAGCACTTTGATGCACGAGCATTGACGGACTAAATGTTGGCTTTTCGGTATTCCCGTCAAATATCCAATTACACTTAGGATTGCTATGGTTTGTATAGAATAAATGCCCGCACTCACAAGCTGGACAGAAAATCATATAGCCTGCCAGTTCGTCTTTATCGTTTTTTACTGGTACTGCTTTTGCCATTTTTATCGCCTTAACTGAAACATATACAAAGCTATCTGCTGGCCGGTATAAATCGGCATAACCCTAATAATTTTCCAAGTCATATCATCAAAGCAAACCGTCATACTTTTGGCTGGTGTAAATTCTAAGTCTTTGGCCGCAATGCCAGACTGCATATCACCGACTTTTATCAAATCGCCGTCAATATATTTTGATTCATACTCAAATGGCGGTATTATTTTTTTGATAGGGTAAATCGGGTCAAGTCCTGTCGCTTCCCCCTTTGTAGGGTCATAATCTTTTTGAGGCTGAATAACAAAAACCACAGATTTACCGAGCTTTGCAATCAACGCCAAGACCTTAGCCCTGAGCTTTTTATCGAGCTTTGTCGGACTATCCTGCAATCCGGCAAGTAAATCAAACGGATTGATAGAGTTCAGATTATTTCCCGATTCAATGGTCATTATTCCGGTGCCTCAATTTTTGTTTGTATCTCGCTTGTACTGGTAACTGTGTAATTCTGCTGAGATATAGCAGTATCGTTTGAATCATAAACATAGATTTTTCGGACTGTTCGGTCTTTTTCGTACTTATAAGCAAGGCGGCTATACAGCCAATACATCATCTCATCGCCCGCCCAGGTATTTGGGTCGCCAGTCGGTACAGAGAATTTGACTATCACGGGGTCAGTATTCGGGTCGAAAGTTGAATGAGTTATATTGTCATTAACATCGTTAATAGCTGTTTTGATTGCAGGCAGTCCGTAAGTTGGATTCCAAAGCCCCGTTATGACATAGCTATTGACATCTTCAACCTGTGAAGCGGTTGCAACACCGTAAGAAGTCAAAGCGTTTTGAGCCTGGGCATTGACATCCGCTACCGTCAATGTTGAAAATCCAGTTATCTTGAAATCAGATATACCACTAACAGACGTGCCTGCGACCTGAGAAATATCGACCTGCAATTTGCCAGAACCAGCGTAAAGTGAATCGTAGGTATTTGCTGGCAAAACAGTATAATCCTCACGGAAAGCCAAAATTGTGTCGGTTGATACTCCGCAAGGGTCTGTATATGACGTGAATGACAACATTAGATTGCCCGCCACATTTACATCATTGGGACAAAGCGTAAGTGTGGCAAGGCCGTAGCCTGTCAGCGTCAATATGTTATCATTGGCATCGCCGGTTTTTTTAAGCGGCAAGATTCTGTTTTCGCTCCCGATTGCCAACTCACAGACAATATCATTCACGTCAAAGTCGTTATTGTCTGTCAATACCGCTTTGCCGTCCGACCAGTCCCGGAAATGTCCGACTGTGATAGTTGTGGCGGTATTTTGCCGCAATGTCGCTGCTGATACATAGGCTGCCGCCGCCAAAATTAAGACCAATCCTGTAATTTTTAAAATCCGTTGCATTTTCGTTTCTCCATATCATCATAGTATTTTTGTACAGATACATCTGTAAAAATTGTTATTTGCGGATGCCACTTGACATTATTACTGTCGCTAAAATTCCCTACAAGACCGAGTTTGCTATCAGTAATTGTATATCCCCCGGCCTCATTGCACATAAACAGAACAGCAGAGGCTTTGCCGAATTCTCCCCAAATAACTTCATTGGCACTTTGAGTTCTGCTGCTCTGCCCCTGCATATAGCAAAGATTTTGTGTTGTGTCGTATCCAGTAAAGAATCTGATTTTGTCTATCTGGTCTTTGTGTGGATTCTTGCTGTTAAGACCAATAAATAGATTTCCATTATTAGCAAATGTTCCTGCGTAATTCACAGCAGAGGATTGTTCGTAGGTATCAACCTGAATAATTAAATTGTTATTATCGTAAATAAAACCTACTTCGTGCCATTGGCCATCGTCAATGCGACTGGAGTATCGAGCCTCAAAGACAAGACCGTTTGAATCATACAGATAAATTTTCGGCCTGCCGGAAACAATACCAATTTCGTAGCCCTTGCCGTCCGTGCCTCTTTTTTTCATCAGGCCAGAAAACGGTGTTCTGGTATTTACCCAAAAATCAATAGCCCAACCATCAACAATATCGAATTTGTCATTATCAGGTATTTCAACAAATCCCCTGCCGTTAAAAGCAAGACTGTCGAGTATGTTTGCCGCAACATCGAGCGAAATAGTTGCTACGTTTGAATCGCTATAACTGTCATTGGCCTTAAATTTAAAGCTGTCCGTACCGTTCATATCCGTGATAAACCAGACAATATCACCCCAAGAGCTTAAAGTATAAGGCACTTTGGTTATCATACCGGCTCCGCTTTTTGGGTCTTGCAATGTGCCGTGAGCGGGTAATTGAGTGATTATATATTTCAGTTTGCCGGGCGGGTCTGGCTGTCCATCATCGGTTGCGATTAAGGTTATGGCCTCTGTAATATAGGCCATAGCACTGACCGTCCGATTACTGACCGTTGGACTTATAGGCTGGGCATTGACTTGTATTGTAGCCGTGCCGACAGACAGGCCGCCACACGGCGGATTGAAGCCGGTATTATCGTTAGCTCCGACATTAAAAACTACCGTGCCAGTATAATTCGGGTCTGCATTGAATTGGAATGTATTACCCGCTAAATTATGAGGTACAGAGCTAACGCCGGTAATTGTACCCTGATTAGCATCCGGCAAAGACCGTATGCTGTAAGTAATGCTCTGTTCGTCTGTGGCAGTTATGGTAAGCGTTCGGCTCGTGCCGGCCAACATTATCACGCCCGATATATTCTGGATTACAGGCGGGCTGTCGTTGCTATCTCTTGCGAGCCATTCGCTGGCCATAATCGCAAGGTCGCCCGCATCAACATTGCCGCTTTCGTCAATATCAGCCGTAACATCATCGGTTTGCCAGCCATTTGCCAAAAGAGCAAAATCCCGCAAATCAACACAGCAATCGCCATTGCGATTCGACCGTGAAGCAATCGCTCCACAAGCCACTACCAACAAAATTATTAAAATTAGCTTTTTCATCGCGGCTCCGCAACCTCAAAACAGACGTTCATAAATTCAAGATTACGCTGTATCTCTGCCGCATAATTCGGGTCGTTCGGGTCTGGCAGGATATTCGGGTCGTTGAGACATTCTATCACTGCCGACAAAAATTCATTGTTTTGTTGTTTTGTTTCCAGCGTGGTTTTCTTTTCGCAAACAATTTTGCCGATAACTTGACAGCTACTCCCCGGCAAATTCATATCTGTACAAAGGGGCGGAGCGATAGCGTTCACGTCAACCGCAACCTGTCGGACTTCGCAAACATCCGCAATCCGCTGGCGTAATACTTCGTCAATCGTGCCAGTGTATATTTTCGTTGTGAGGTCTTGTTCCATTACTTTTAGCTCGGCAACTTTTTCGGAAAGCTCCGCCTGTCGAACTTCAAGACTATTTGGGTCTGTTGCCAAAACACACACACCCGCGAACACTATAACTACCAAAAAAATAATTATATTTTTCATTTTTTCACCCTACCTGTTCAATTTGTACAATAATTTTTTCATCCTTTTTCGGCTTTTTAAAATCAAGTTTTCCGGGGAATTTCTCTGCAATTTCCTGCATACGCTTACGGACAGTTTCCATATCTTCTGTCCCGTCAACAGGAATTTCAGCAACTTCGCTAACCCGATAAAATGCCGCTCTTAGCTTTGCCATATTAGCCTCTCTCGCAAACGCTGTTATCTGTGAGAAGTGATTTTAAAAGACATTCGACCAAAGAGTATTTTTTGACCTGTGATTTTCCACCTACATAAGTTGTTGATGTTTCTATTGGTCCCGCCTTTGTGCTTTCACTTTTAATGTCCCCAGGCTCATCAATATCACCAAGTAGAGTATCGCCGCCGATAACTTTCAAAGCAAGCTCCGCACAAGCGTCTTTTAAGACCTGTGGAATTACATTGTATTCGATAAGGCAGTTCTCAATGTCGTAAGCTCCCGACCTCGGCCAAGCCAAAGCCTGAGTTGTCGAATACTTTGTACCTCTCCATTTACCGGCGTGTTTTGCGTCAAGATACTGGGTCGCCAATCGCAAAGCTGATTCTTTTTCCGCATCGCTCGCCCCGCTCCAGGCTGTTGAGCCTGAATGCGATAAGTGATAAGCGTCAGCATCCGCAATGGACAAATAGCTTACTGCCGTTGACAACCCTGTGCCCGTTTCTACTACAAAAGTCGCAGCCATTGGACTTATTCCCTTTTGAATGGTTGGTAATATACTGTTATATCTCTCGCATCTAAATCACTACCACCCCTTTTGGTTTCGACAATTGAGGCCGTAGCTCCCGTTAAATTTGCGTCAACAACTAACAACTCAACATTGCCAAGTGATTTTGGGAATGTGAAAACAAAACTTTCCTCATTGGCCAAATTCCCATCGCTCACCGAAACTTCGCCGGTGTTAAGAACAGATAAAGCCAGTAAGGCGGCCTGAACATTTGCAGCATTTATATCATAAGCCAGATTCGATGTTCGTTCGCCCAAATATGACAAAGTAAAATTACCGTCCGTTGCCGGAGCATCAACAGAAAGCGTTTGCACTTCGTTTGCATCGTTGACATCGGAAGCAGTAAGTGTCAACGGTGAAAAAACAGGGATACCCCGATGATTTATATTAGGGTCTATGCTGTCTTTTTCGGTAATTGCATAGCCATACGGCTCTAATACACTGTTGCAATCGGTCTTAGAAAATAGCGTCAGGCCGATGTTGTCTTTGAGTTCTACGCTCCAGTCGGTTTCCGTGCCGTTGGAATCAATAGTAATTCGCTCAATCGTTCCATAAATCGGCTCTGTCGTCAAGCTAACCGTACCGACATCTGTATCGGTCAGACCAAATTTGACCATACCCCATTTGCTTTCGTGATTAGCCGTTGAACCGTCTGGATAACTCACGGTAGCTGCCTGAGCCGTCATACAGCACATCAAGAGTATCAAAACTATTGTGAAAATGAATCGTTTCATATTTACCTCACTTTGTTTTTGTCTTTGATTTTCGTTGTTCCGGCCGCAGATTATTCGGTCTTTGCTTCGGGCATAAAGCCTGCCTCTGTCAGTTTAGCGATGATTGTTTCACGCTTCTTGACATTGGCTGAAAGACCGGCTTTT
>MHXU01000101.1:0-9079 GCA_001824555.1 Planctomycetes bacterium GWC2_45_44 | reverse complement strand
CGGCAATTTGTTCATCGCTACACGTAGCGAAATCAAATACGATATTTGCATTGCCTGTTCCTGTTGAGCCTGTTTCGGTCTTTGCTTCGGGCATAAGTTTATAGCCCATATCAGCCCACTTTTGTTGGTCGATTTTATTGACGATGAGACGGCCTTTTTTGCCATACATTACGATTGTTTCTAAACTTGACATTTTTAAACACTCCTAAATTTTTCGTTTTAAATAATACCCGCCCGCCACAACTTGACAGGCGGGTATTACATTTCTTTTTTGGTTTCAGCCGTTAGCTTTGGCCGCAACCACGACAAGCGAGATTCGGGTCAAGGGTCTTGACACCATACAGGATGTCAAGAGCAACCTTTACAGCCGAGGAATCGCCGACATAGAAGATTCTCGAACGAATCGCAAGGCCGGTTATTGGGTCTGTGATTGTCGCAATCTTCGCACCAAGTTCTGCCCCCATTTCGGATAGTGGGGCGGTTGCCAATGCAAATGCGTTTCTATGGAACGCAAGATTTGCACGGTGCGTGTCGATTCTCAAATCAACAACAGCATCGGCAAGGGCAGCCGCTTTTAATGGCGGTGTGATTGACAACGTAACAGTTGTATCAACCGTTGCATCGGCAGTAATCGCATAACGCTGCGTGTCGCCGGTAATAACCAGTGAATCTCCAGCCTTAAACGTTCCGCCGTTTGTAATTGACTTGACAACGATACTTGTCGCACCTTTTGCGGCATTAGCGTTCAACGCACCGGCAACGTCAGCACAAACACCGCCAGTATGAAGCGGTACGTTCTGGTTTGCGAAAATTTCCATACCAAACTTTGTGCCGAGAGAACCACGCATCAAGGTCTCAAGACCAGCTTGGCCGGCAGTAGCGGCCTGATTAAACGCTGTAAGCCCCTGCAAGCCGAGTTGCAAGTTTCCGTCAACCATATAGTGTAGATTCCCAATATCAGAGACAGGCACTTTATTGTCGAACAGAACCTTATATACTCCGGTTATATCTGACAATGCCGTGCTACCATTGTTTGCAAGGTCGTAATACCAAGGAATGTCTTTGTACTTAGCACAAAGAGCCTGATCAATGTTATCGGCCAATGCGATAGCTGCCGGTCTGATATGCTCAGAGATAATCCGCTCATCTGACCACGCCAATTCTTTATCTGTCAGACTGAACTTGACCTCTTTCCACTGGTCAAGAGTAATATCAACAGACTCTGTTTCCAAGTCCTGAGCTGAGGACGGAGCATTTTCGGCGGTAAATGTTGATGGTTTGCGGATGCTTACCGTCTGACCTTTGCCAAAAGCCTTTCGTTCTGCGTCATATCCACGATGGACACGGCCTGCCATACCAAGAGCCTTTTCAAGCTGTATCAAGGCTTCCTGTGCATAAAAAATCGGGTCATAAATCCCAAGTGATTGTGTCATTTTAAAACTCCTAAAAAACTTTTACTTAAATTTTTTGCCAGCCAACACGTTGTTAGCTTTTTGCAATTTGAAGCTGGCATCCCGCCTTTGTCGCTGCTTCTTTAGCGGCTCTATATTTCTGCGGGTCTCTGGCATCAGCCTGAGACAGAACGTGTACTCCGTTCTGAATCTTAACACCACTGCCTGTTGCACCGCTACCCGATGCACCTGTACCCTCAAAAGCCGGAGCGTATGTATCTTTGGTTTTCATTTCTTGAACAAGTTCAGCAATCGACATATTGCCGGTCTGCCCGGTCGCCGGACTGATTCGCACAACACCGTCCTTATCTACAACCTCAACAACAAATTCGCCGTTTTCGAGCTGCTTCATTCTGACGCTGTTGCGAACGTGCGGCAGTAATAATTCGATATTGCCCTTGTTTTCTGAAATGGCTTTTATCGCAGCAGATTCGACCAGAAGTTTTTCAAGCTGCTTAGTCAATTTGCTTACCGAGGTATCTTTCGCACTAAGTTCCCCTTTGTGCTTATCTTCAAGTTGTTTCTTGATAGCCTCAATCTGTTCTTTGACCTTTCCCTCGGTCGGCAATTCTCCAAGATTCTTAATCTTTTCAAGTGCCGCTCTGGCTGCCTGAGCATCAAGTCCCTCGAATGCTTTCAGGCCACCTAAAGCCGTGTCTTTTGCGGCTCGCTCTGCACTGAGAGCAGATTTAAGACCTTTGACGTTTTCCAGAGCAAAATCATTCACCGGCATCACATCAAGCAAGTATGACCCATCATCTTGTTTTTTGTACTCCGGCCTGATTGCTTCTGGTAATTTGTCGAACGCTTCACTTTTGATAATCGCTGCTAATGCCATAACATATACTCCTTTGGCTTCCCGCCATAACTTTTAAGAGGTTTCCCGCCTCTCGGACTTCCCGTCCTAATTTATTCGTAAGCAGGCAACACACCTGCATTAAACGCTTTATGCGGGCAATAAAAAAAGACGGAGTTAGTGAGTTAGCACTAACTTGCCGTCTTCATTATTCTTGCGTCCTTAACGCTGTTGCAACAACGTCAAGAAACCCGCTTAAAATTTATTTACTTTTTATCTCGAATACTTTCCGCAACATTTTCTATGTTGCCTGCCTGAGCCACATCTACAAAGCTCTTTACGCTTATTACCGCCTATGCCCATTCGCTCTCGCATTGTCTTGGCTTTTCTTAAAAAACTATCAACATCATCAGTGGCTATGCCGTTTTTCTCAGCGACAATCATTTTCAGATTATCGCAATGGTCAGCCATTTCATCATCTGTCGGCTTATGGCCGCCACGAACCTTTGCGAGAAATTCCCGCGTATCTGCCAGTGTCGGATTTACAACTGTTTCGGTATTATTAGTCATAAAACTTATCCTGCTATCCTTGCCAATTCATTCAATGTTAAAGTCTTGCCCCGGTTGTCAACAAAATCGCCGACCGTGATTTTTCCGTCCCTGAATAATTTTGCTTTTCCAATTCCGAGTGCATCATTTTGTATTTCCGCTGATTGATTTTTTAACCACTGCCCATAAGTCAAAGATGTCGGTACTTGCCCATTCATTGAGGCTCTTGTACCCTCTGGAGCTTCTTTAAGATTTATACCAAGTTCTTTCCAAGACTTCAATACAGGAATTTTAGTACATCGACAAGAAAAATGAAAAGGCGCTGCCGGAGCTTCGTCAATCTCGTAAATCTTTCCATCTTCTGCCATACACTGTTCGCAAGTTTGAGTGTCCAGCGTTGCGTGTAGCTGTACGCCTTTGATTACTTCGGAGTTTTCTTTGAATGTTTCTGTTCTCGCAACATCAGAAACGTGGCTCACAGAAGTTCTAACAATAGAACGTAAATTATTTCTTGAAATGTTTAAAATTCCGTCTGAGTATTGAGCTGCCCTTGTGCCTTTTATCCTGCAGACAATCTGCTCAATCCCCTCGCCACTGGTTATACCAAGTGAAATTTGCCGATTGACCTGAAAAGCAGTGTCATCGGCCAGCTTACTAAACCAGTCTTTCAGTAATGCACCTTGCATTGGAGCATTTTCGACAAGAGCGGTTAAAACTTTCGGAGCCGGAGCCGCAAAATCAAGCATAATAGGCGTTGACTGATTGAGCGAATTTATCTGCCAGTCTGATTCGTTGCCGGCAAGGTCTTTGAGATTCTTGTATAAGTGTTGCTCCATCGTTTTGTATTCAGCTTTAACCAATACGCCGTTGTAGCTGAATAGCTTCTGTAGCATCGGTGATTTTTTGGTTATGCTCTGCAAAGAACTTTCGAGTTTTGCTGAAAGTTTCGGCTCAAGACCACTATTCAACAGCTTAACAATGGCCTCGACCTGGCCTGTTTTGTATCGCTCAAGGTACAGAGCGTGTCTTATGGCTCGGTCTGCGATTATCTCATTGACGGTTTTTGGCAGTCGATTTATCATTGCTATTTATTTCTTTTTTGAAGTCCACGCTTTTAACTGTATTTTCTTAATGGGAAATTTCTCGCCTGCGGCCTTGCATTGAGCTATAAATTTACGTTCTTGGTTATTAGGACGACCTGCCGTCAAAACCACTTCTACGTTAGTTTTATTCAAACTTCGGCAAGTGGCCTTAATGACATATTTTTCGTCAATATACTTCGTGGCTTTTTTGTATCCCGCAGTTACAATACTAATCAATCTGCCATAAACTTTTTCCATTTTATCGCCTTTCTTATTCATTATCACCTCTACCTAACATTCCCAAAGCAATGCCCTCAGCTTCAATGTCCTTTTTCTCCTGTTCAATATCAACCGTCTCAGACAATACCGCTCTGCGTTTAATCTCTCGCAGGAATGTTCCCCGCGATAGTTCGCCTGCCTGTCGTGCCTTAATCAAAGCGTCAATGTCTCTTGTTGCTCTTACCGATATTCCAAAGTCATTATAAATATCAACCTTGAAATCTTCCGGTAATTCGTCGCCAGTCCACAGGCAAGCGGCTTTAAATGCGTTTAGCAAGACCAATTCAACCGCTCTAACCCAAGACTGCACTGACGACTGGCTTTTCGATTCATCAATGTCCTGGCTTGTCGCTGTTTGATTGCCTGAGCGGGTCATAAGCGGGTCGAGACCTGCCATAACCATACGCTCCTCAATATCTTTCAAATCCTGCCGGCCTGAATCCGCTGCCGCTCCGGTATGCTCAACATACTTTGCATCGGCCTCAGGATTAGAGCTGCTATATTTCCTGCCGGGACCGATGATAACATTCTTGTCGAGTTCATCCTGTGTCAATCCCTTGAAAAACAACAGCGGAAAACGAATAAACCGTAGAAGATTCTTTTGGTCAGAATATCCCTGCCAATGTGCCAAATTCAGCCAAGCTAAACCCTCAAGCGGCGGATTAGCAGTCATAAATCCGGTCTTATTGACATAGCAAGTAAATAGCGGTATGCCGTTCGGGTAAGTATGCGTTCCCTGCTCGGTCAATGTATATACGCCCTTGTCGTCTGCTGTGTGGACTTCCCAGGTCGTTGCTGTATAAACCCTGATAGTATTTACAGCCTTTTCACCATATACGCCGTCTGGCTCAACGTGCGATTCTTTCCAGCGTATCTGGTCGAGCTTTGGTTTGCCGTCTGTTCCCTGAACTGTACGCCATCCGATAAGATTGTCGGGCTTTATATGAACAAACACAGGGCGAACACCGGCCTTTTTTTCATCGGCAAGGGTTAGTTTCTTTCCGTCCGCCTGAGTAGTCTTTGGATAATCAACAAGAATGTGCGTTTTACCGCGATTAAGACAAGTCTCAAATAGCTCTCTGGCATACTGCGTAATGTCTGTACCCTGTCCATCGCAGTTGTCAACCATCGGAGCTAAACGCTCTGGCAAATCACCCTGAATGCTTACAGGCTTTGAAAACGGCCTGCTTACAAGGTCGTCAATCGTATCACCATAAGCCTCAAACAGAATTGAACGATTAAGCCTGTTATCGTAGGATAGCACTTCCTCTTTCGGCTCTTTCGGTAGCCACTTTTCGCCCGCCGCCCGCATAACAATAGTGCCGCCGAGCAAATCGTCAATCAAAGCCCAACGGAGCAACATTGCATTGTAAGCACTGCAAGGCGTAGCAACGGTATTTTTCTGTATATCAGCCATATTTTATTTATCCCTGTTTAAATTTTGCGATACACGGGCGTTGCAAAAGGTCGTTTTTTAATTCTATTGAAACATCAAGTGCATCTTTTGCGTTTTTATCAACACTCTGTATTGCCTGCGTATTTCCAGCAATAACAGCATTAGTCTCTTTTAAAACCTTAATCAGTTCTCTAATTACCCAGACCAGAATGCCCAGCAGGATAATACATAGGCCGGCGAATCCTAATTGAATCAACGGTGTCATAATTCCAATTGCTTTTTCGTCCATAGGTGAAATCCTTTCGTTATCCCATTGACTCGCTTGTAAAACTGTGAGTTTTGGTTGCTATTTTATACCTTGCCGCATCTGCAATATGGTCTTCGGCTTCGCTATCAACATCTTGCATTTTAGTTTCGTCTCTCGGTAATACTGGAAAAGTACGAATAAACTGTCGGCAGGTATTGAAAATATAAAGCCCCGCACTCTCGCCAGTCATTGAATTTTTTAGCCTTTGACGCATTATTTCCCAACCGTTTATGCGACTGCCCGGTGATTTGTCAGCTTTTGTCCAGCCGATTCCCATTCGTTCCATATCAGCGGCGTAGGAGTTTCCATTTTGAACATCAAAAATTGACGAATCTGCCGCACCTGCTAAAAATGTTTTACCGTAATCCTTTTCAAACTGTTTGATTTTGCGGGCTATCTCTGATGCCACCTCTTTCGTTCCCTCGTTCGGCTTACCGTTCCAGCCGTAAAGCTCTGCAATTAAATACAGAGAACCTTTTTTCGTTGATTTGTGCGTGCCGTCCGCCAGTATAATATCAGAGCCGTCTGATTCAGCCCAAAAACAAACAGCGTAAGGATGAGAGCTGCCCCAGTCAAATGACCTATCAAGCCGCCACGTTGCTGGTATCGTAAATGGTGGTATGACGTGGATTGAGCTGTCCCATACATCGTCAAACATTCCGCCTGCAATAATATCCCAATCACCATAAAGCCAAGCCTTGCGAACTACGCCAGGCTGAGCCTCTAAATTTTTAATGTAGTCCGGGTCATTTTTTAATAGCTCTAAGTTTTCCCATATAGAACCGTGAATGCGTACACGCTCCCTTATGCTTCCCGTCTTTTCGTCCTTTTCCTCGATGATAATACCAGCCGGAACAGGGTCTATAAATCGTGCCTTAACCCAGTTATGACCGACACCGTAAGGATTACAGGTCGCCCTATACCGCCTCGGCATATCAGGATAAGCAGACCTGCATATTGACATCATTTTGATATATAATTTATCGTCAGGCCAACTTGTAATCTCGTCCCAACCAACAAACGGATAGCCTTTGCCGTGAAATTTCCAGTAGTCAGCTTCCTTTTTTGCATACCTGAAATAGAGTTTTTCGCCGGTAGCAAATTCCCAGTAGTGATTTGATTTATTATAAACTGCTGTCGGAAATATCTGTGAAAAATACTCAATCGACTTGTCGATAAGCTCCTCAAGCCGTTCAAATTCCTCTCTGAAAATAATGCCTTTCCAGTGCCGGCCATAACCTTTGCCGACAAATTGAGCAAAATCCATCAGTAAAGAGACGGACTTACCGGGACCGCGTGTCCCCTCATAAAGACACTCAAATATCGGACAGGTCAAGAAAACCTCTTGACTACTGCCCTTATAAGGTTGCCAGACTATTTTTACTGTTTTTTCTGGCTCTGCTGATTTTTCGCAAACTGCGACCATAATTTTTTATCCAACCCGACAGGTACGGCTAATACACCGCAACCCTCAGGCAATTTAAGATTGATATTTTCTTCCAGTAGCCCTAAATGCTTCATTGCAAGCTCAAGGGCTTTGTCTTTTGAATGTAGTTTGAATTTGAACCGCCGTAATCCCCGCTCTGTTTCAATCTCTGATATTTCCTCAATGCAGGCTAATTGCTCCCGCGGGATAGTCGCAAGGTCTTTCATTACCAACTTGCCGCCTTGTATTTCGATGAAGTCAGCTATGTTCGAGAATGTCAGCTTTGCCAGTTCTTCAAGTACCCTGTCGGCCTTAATATCAGTCCTTTTTTCCCTCGCGGCTTTGAGGCTGTCGATAAACTTTTGAATCTTAACTTTTCTTAACATCCTTACTGCCTGTTGAGCAGCAGTTTTTTTGCTATATTTTGCCGCTATTGCTGCCCTTGTAGCATTAAAATCAATAATGTATTCACGGCAGAATGTTTTCTCTTTAAGACTTAGCAGGGTATCTTCTGTCTCATTGGGTTTTACCTGATTTTCTTTTTTCTTCTTTGCCATTTCAAATTTCTCTAAATACGCTATTTCAGCGGAGTTAAGAGCTTTACCGTCTTTCATTTTCTGGACTAAAGCGGTAAATCTCTGCTTCTTGGCAAAATCAGTGATGTCGATAGAATTATCTTGCATATCATTGGTGTTTTGCCGATACTTTTCACTTTTCAACTTTTAAAAACTCGAATATGTCCGATGTGCAAAATGCTCTAACGAGTGCAAGTCGTTATTGCTGGCGGATTATCTTGCCGATACGCCGCCCGCATCGGGCTTTATTTATTCTTATGTCAACAGCCCTACGGTCGGAGTTGAACCGCCAATTTCCCGCTGGATTGCGGGGCGTGATACCGTTTCACCAGTAGGGCATTTAGGATAAGGTTTTTTTAACTTTTCAATTTTGATTCTCATTTCGGCATCTAACGGGTACAAATACCGATGTTTTAGCGGTGTCGGAACATATCGGGCATCTTCTTTTTTCAATCTGCCATCCTTTACCGCTTCCCTGAAACTCCGGGGGTGCATTATTTTCCCTTTTACCTCTGGGAATTTCTGTATTCCCGTGTTACCGGCATATATCCAATTTCCGCCCTGATATATGCCGCCGTGGTGTCCTTTCCCGCTATCTGCAAACGATACCACAAGTTTTAAGCCCGGATTCGTTTTCTTGAGCAAATTAAGAGTTATCGAAAGTATTCTGGTAACGGACGTTTTATGGCTTTTCAAGGCAACCCTTACCAGCTCGCAACCCTCGGTATTCGTCAAGCCATACTGGCTAACCAGCTTGCTACACGCTCCACGCCCGAAAATTACAGCCCCTATGAACTTTTCATCTTCCCATACCCCGTATTTAATCAAACTGCTTGAGGGCATAGCTTTAGAGTAATGCCAATTCATTACGGCATATCTTGCAGCCTGATAATTACACGGTGCAACCAGCAACTTTGGCATTATTTTTTCTGACATCAAATTCCTTTTTGCAAAAAGGACACATAACTATTTGCGGATTCAATTCATCAAGCCTTGTCTGGTCATCTTCCGGCTTAAAATCTACGGCCGGATCCAAATCTTCAATTGTCAAAAACCCCGCGGCTTTCCTTAACTCCGGCTCAAGCTCTGCCAACATCTTGTCCAGAGCCGCTGTGTCGAACTCTGATAGGTCAGTGGAACGATTATCGGCTATGGCTAAGGCTTTCCGCTTATCATAATCCGTTTTCAGGTCTGTACGCTTGACTACGACAAGCTCTG
>MHXU01000100.1 GCA_001824555.1 Planctomycetes bacterium GWC2_45_44 | reverse complement strand
TGCCTGCCATAACTTTTGCGGCAAGTTTCGCAAGCGGAACGCCGATTGCTTTGCTGACGAATGGCACGGTTCTTGAAGCGCGGGGATTTACTTCGAGAATATAAATTTTGTCGTCCTTCACGGCGAACTGGACGTTCATCAGTCCTTTTACTTTTAATTCAAGAGCGAGGAGTTTTGTCTGGCGTTTGATTTCTTCAATCAGAACGGGGCTTAATGAAAATGGCGGCAGGCAGCAGGCGCTGTCGCCGGAGTGGATACCCGCTTCTTCGACGTGTTCCATAATTCCGCCGATGACAACGGTTTTGCCGTCGCTGATTGCGTCAACGTCCAGCTCGGCGGCATCGTCGAGAAATTTATCAATCAATATCGGGTGTTCTTCGGAAACGGCCAGAGCGTTTTCGACGCAGGTTCGCAATTCACTTTCGTCATAGACGATTTGCATAGCTCGTCCGCCGAGAACGAACGAAGGCCTGATGAGCAGGGGGTAGCCGAGCTTTTTGGCGATTTTGAGTGTTTGCTCATAATTCATCGCTGTTCCGCTTGGCGGCTGATTGAGTTTAAGCTTTTCAACGATTTTATTGAACAGCTTTCTGTCTTCTGCGGCGTTGATGCTTTCGGGGCTTGTGCCAATGATTTTCACGCCTGCCGCGGCCAGCGCGTTGGCCAGTTTGAGCGGCGTTTGTCCGCCAAACTGGACGATAACGCCGTCGGGTTTTTCGATATCAACGATGTTCATCACATCTTCAAAGGTGAGCGGCTCAAAATATAACCTGTCGGAAGTGTCGTAATCTGTGCTGACGGTTTCAGGGTTGCAGTTGACCATTATTGATTCAATGCCGATTTCTTTCAGTGCGAACGCGGCGTGGCAGCAGCAGTAATCAAATTCAATGCCCTGGCCGATTCGGTTGGGGCCGCCGCCGAGAATGATAACTTTTTTACGAGTTGTCGGATTTGATTCGCACTGGTCTTCATAAGTTGAGTAGAGATATGGCGTGTTTGCCTCAAATTCGGCACCGCAGGTATCGACCATTTTATAGACCGCCGAAATGCCGGCTGCCAATCGCTGCTTTCGCAGTTCGGGTTCGGTTGTGTTCAATTTTGAAGCGATATATTTATCGCTGAAGCCGAGTTTTTTTGCCTGTTTGAGATTTTTGATGCTCAATTTGCTCTCAAAGGAGACAATTTGTTTTATGTTTTCGAGAAACCAGGGGTCGATTTTTGTAAGGTCGAAAATTTCTTTAATAGAAAACTTTCTTCTCATCGCTTCTGCGATATACCAGAGCCTGTCCCAGCGAGTTTTTCGTAAAATCTGTTTAAGCTCATCATTGCTGATGGATGCGTTAATGTGTTTGCTGTCTAAAGAATGGCGGTCGATTTCAAGCGAGCGAATGGCTTTTTGGAAGGCTTCTTTGAAAGTTCTGCCGATTGCCATAGCTTCGCCGACGCTTTTCATCTGGACGGTGAGTTCCGGGTTTGTGGCTGGGAATTTTTCAAAAGTAAATCGCGGCCACTTGACTACGCAATAGTCGATTGTCGGTTCAAAACAGGCAGGTGTTTTCTTTGTAATATCGTTTGTGATTTCGTCGAGCGTATATCCGACGGCTAAAAGAGAAGCGATTTTGGCGATTGGAAAGCCGGTCGCTTTTGATGCGAGCGCCGAACTTCGCGAGACGCGCGGGTTCATTTCGATGACGTACATTTTGCCGTTTTCGGGGTTGACGGAGAACTGGATATTCGAGCCGCCGGTCTCAACGCCGATAGCGCGGATGATTTTGAGCGAGGCATCGCGCATCGTCTGGTATTCTTTATCGGTGAGGGTTTGAGCGGGGGCGACTGTAATACTGTCGCCGGTGTGAATGCCCATTGGGTCGAGATTTTCGATTGAGCAGACGATGACGACGTTGTCTTTTCTGTCTCGCATTACCTCAAGCTCGTATTCTTTCCAGCCGAGCACCGATTCTTCGATAAGCACCTGACTGGTCGGACTCAAGCCCAAACCCCAGTGTATAAATTCCTTGTATTCTTCGGCGTTGTAAGCGATGTTGCCGCCCGTTCCGCCGAGTGTGTATGAAGCGCGAATGATTGCGGGGAAACCTATTTCTTCGATAATTTTCTGCGCTTCAGGCCAGGTGTGCGCGTAGCCGCTTTTCGGGACTTCAAGGCCGATATCCTGAATAATTTTTTTGAAGCGGTCGCGTTCTTCCGCTTTTTTGATAGTCTCTAAATTAGCTCCGATGAGTTTTACGCCGTATTTTTCCAATACGCCGCTTTCGGCAAGGGCGACAGCGGTATTGAGGCCGGTTTGTCCGCCGAGCGTCGGCAAAATGCAATCGGGTCTTTCGGCTATAATAATTTTTTCGACCATTTCGGGCGTAATCGGTTCGATGTATGTTCGGTCGGCAAGTTCCGGGTCGGTCATAATTGTGGCAGGGTTGCTGTTGACCAGGATTACTTCGTAGCCTTCGTTTTTGAGGGCTTTGCAGGCCTGTGCGCCGGAATAGTCGAATTCGCAGCCCTGACCGATTACAATCGGGCCTGAACCTATGAGCATAATTTTTTTGATGTCTGTTCGTTTTGGCATTTTTTACTTCGTCCGTGTTTTATGATTTATTTTGTCGATAAAGATTTGTAATCGGCATTCTTCTGTCCCTTCCGAACGCCTTTGGCGTAATTTTTACCCCCGGCGGACATTGCCGGCGTTTGTATTCATTGCGGTCAACCATTTTAATAACTTTTGTCGCGGTTTCAGCATTGAATCCCTGCGCGATAAGTTCATGCAGAGATTTTTCTTCTTCAATATACTCTTTCAAAATCGCATCGAGCAGGTCGTAGGGCGGCAGTGAATCGCTGTCCTTCTGGCCGGGGCGTAATTCGGCGGTCGGCACTCGCTCGATTACGCTTTGCGGAATTATCTCTTTGCCGAAGCGTTTATTTATGTAGTCGCATAACTGATAAACAAGCGTTTTCGGAACATCTTTAATGACGGCAAAGCCGCCCGCTGTGTCGCCATAGAGCGTCGAATAGCCGACGGCAGTTTCACTTTTATTGCCGGTGGTCAGTACCATATAGCCGAACTGATTACTCAATGACATCATAATTGTGCCGCGTATTCGAGCCTGAAGATTTTCGTAAGCAAGGCCTTGAGCGTTCCAGCCTTTGGTTTTGGTAAGTTCGTCGTTAAAATTTCGCAAAATCTGCTCGATGGGGATATTGTGAAATTCCATATCGAGATTTTTAGCGCATTTTTCAGCGTCTGTTATTGTTTCAGCACAGTTGAATCTTGTGGGCATTGTGATTCCGATGACGTTTTCACTGCCGAGAGCCTGTGCGGCAATGGCGGCAGTCAGAGCGGAATCTATTCCGCCGCTTAAACCTATGAGGACTTTTTTGAAGCCGTTTTTGCGGACGTAATCGCGCGTGCCAAGCGTCAGCGCGTTATAAACTTCTTCGGCATAATCAACGCTCAACTCCGTTGAGACGGATGTGATTTTCTGGCCTTTGTGAACATCGGCGACGAGCAAATCTTCATCGAAACTCTTTGCGCAGGCGGCGAGTTTTCCGCTGCATTCGATAATCATACTCCTGCCGTCAAAGACCAGTTCGTCCTGACCGCCGACAAGATTGCAATACGCCACAGGGCAGCCCAGAGCTTTTGCGGTGTCGTGGATTACGAGGAGTTTCTCTTTAATTTTGCCCGCGTGGAAAGGCGATGCGGAGATATTTACGATTAAATCTCTTTCGGCAACGCCGGTGAGGAAATTTTTCAGCCAGTCGGCATCCCATATATCTTCGCAAATTGTGCAGACAATCGAAATGCCTTTTATTTTCACTACTACCGGAGAGATGCCCGGCTGAAAGTATCTTTTCTCATCAAAAACACCGTAGTTCGGTAAAAGCCCCTTGCTGTAAATTTTTGTGATTTTACCATTCTCAAGAACCGCAAGTGAGTTATACGGCAGGGGCTGGCCATCTTCAGCAAAACCTAAAATTATGGCGATGTCAGGACAATCGGCGGCGATTTGTTCAACGGCTTTTTTGTTGGCGGCGAGGAATGATTTCTTTAGAAGTAAATCCTCCGGCGGATAACCGCAAATACATAATTCGGGAAAAACAAGCAAATCAACGTCTGCCTGTTTTGCGCGTGCGTACATTTGCCGGATTTTATCGCAATTGGCTGCAAAGTCTCCGACAGTGGTATTTATTTGTGCTAAACCAATTTTCAATTTATGCTTTATGCCCTAATAACCAGTTATTTATCTGTTCTGCTGCTTTTCTGCCGGTGTCGATTGCCTTTACGACAAGCGAAGCGCCGAGCGTCGAATCGCCGGCGACGAAAACATCCGGCCTGCTGGTCTGAAAATTTTTCGCCGCGATATTGCCCTGTCCGTCGAGCTTCAGATTCAGGTCTTTTACCAGCCCGTCATACTGAACGTGCAAAAAACCCATCGCCAGTATAACAAGGTCGGTCTTAATAGTAAATTCCGAACCGTCTTTTTCTTTTATGTCCCAGCCTTTGAGAGTTTTGAGCCATTCGACCTGACAGCCCTGCAGTTCGCTGACGGTTGTCTCTGTGCCGGAGAGTTTTGTGGTTTTTACGCTCCACATTCTTTCACAGCCTTCTTCGTGTGATGACGATGTCCGCATAGTTCTTGGCCACATAGGCCAGGGCGTGTCGAGTGGCCTTGTTTCCGGCGGTTTTGGCAGGATTTCGAGCTGGTAAATCTGCTTTGCGCCTTGCCTTTTTGCAGTTCCGATGCAGTCGCTTCCGGTGTCTCCGCCGCCGATGACGACGACGGATTTGTTTTTTGCGGAAATTGCCCTGCCCTCAAGTTGTTCGCCGCAGCAGAGTTTGTTTTGCTGCGACAAATAATCCCACGCAAAGATAACATTTTCGTAGCCTCTGCCCGCCACGGCCAAATCTCGCGGAACGCCCGCGCCCATCGCAATGCAAATGCAATCGAACATTTTATTGAGGTAGTGAGCGGAGATGTCTTTGCCGACTTCCACGCCTGTCTGAAATTCAACGCCCTCGGCGAGCATCTGGGCGATTCTGCGGTCGATGACGGATTTATCAAGTTTGAAATCAGGTATGCCGTACCGCAAAAGTCCGCCGACCTTCGCGTCTTTTTCAAAAACGACGACGCTGTGTCCGGCTCGAGCAAGCTGTTGAGCGGCGGCAAGACCGGCCGGGCCGGAACCGATGACGGCGACCCTTTTGCCGGTTTTTTCCGCTGCAATAACAGGCTTTATCCAGCCCTCGGCAAAACCTCGTTCGACAATTTGAAATTCAATGTGCCTGATGAAGACAGGCTCATCGTTTATCGCCAGCGTACAGGAAGTTTCGCAGGGAGCGGGGCAGATTCGGCCTGTAATTTCAGGGAAATTATTCGTCGAGTGAAGAACCTCGCAGGCCTTTTGCCATCGGCCTTTATAAATCATATCGTTGAATTCCGGGATGTTGTTGCCCAGCGGACAGCCCGCGCCGTGGCAGAACGGCACTCCGCAGTCAATACATCGAGCGGCCTGTTTGATAATATCGTCAGGCGTAAGGACAAGCTCGACCTCTTTGAAATCGCAGATTCGCTGCTCAATCGGCCTATATCCGGTTTTTTTGCGTTTATAGTTTAAAAAACCTTTTATCTCACCCATAGAATACCTCTTCAGTCGCCGGAGTTGTCTCTGTATGCCGCTGTTCAGCCGCTCTCATTTTTTCGAGCGACTTTCTGTAATCAATCGGAACAACTTTTACGAATTTGCCGAGCATATCGTTCCAGGAGTTTAAAATTCTTTCAGCCTGTCTGCTTGCCGTCCAATTGTAATGTCTTTCGATAAGTTCTTTGAGAAGTTTTTTGTCTTCATCGGATTTTATACTTTCGAGTTCGACCATATCGAGGTTGCAGAGCGTATCGAATAACTGCATTTCATCGAGGACGTAAGCGATTCCGCCGCTCATACCTGCTGCGAAATTGCATCCAGTTTTTCCGAGTACGACGACCGTTCCGCCGGTCATATATTCGCAGCCGTGGTCGCCGAGGCCTTCGACGACTGCGGTTACTCCGCTGTTCCGCACGGCGAATCTTTCGCCTGCCATACCATTTATAAATATTTCGCCTTTTGTCGCGCCGTATAGCAGCGTGTTGCCGGCGATGATATTTTCGCTGGCGATGAACGATGAACCTTCGGGCGTTTTTACGATTATTCTGCCGCCTGAAAGGCCTTTACCCAGATAGTCGTTGCTCTGGCCGACGAGCGTCATTGTGATTCCGGGCGATAAAAACGCTCCGAAGCTCTGGCCTGCCGAGCCTGCGAATTCCAGTTCGATTGTGCCGTCCGGCAGTCCTGCCGAGCCGTATTTTTTCGCGATGTAATTGCTCACAATAACGCCGACCGCTCGATTGATGTTGCGAATCGGTGTCGAGAATTTCGCCTTTTGTCCGCAGTCGATTGCGAATTTTATATTTTCCAGAATCTTCCAGTCCAAATGGTCTTCGAGCTTGTTCGGCTGCGAATGGATTTTTCTAATCGCTCTGCCGTCCGAAACGTCGGGCTGGGCGAAAATCGCCGAGAAATCAAGCCCTTTGGCTTTGTAATTTTCAATCGCGCTTTTTGTGCAGAGCATATCGACTCTGCCAATCATATCATCAAACTTTTTGAAACCGAGCCGAGCCATAATTTTACGGGCTTCCTCGGCAACAAAGAACATAAACCTTTCGATGTACTCCGGCTTGCCCGCGAATCTTGTGCGAAGTTCAGGGTCTTGTGTCGCGATGCCGAAAGTACAGGCCCCTTCGTGGCATTTTCTAAGCAGTGTGCAGCCAAGCGTAACTAAAGCGGCTGTGCCGAATCCGAATCTCTCCGCGCCAAGCAGGGCGGCGATTACGATGTCTCTGCCGGTTTTTAACTGGCCGTCGGTCTGAACTGCGATTCGGTCCCTTAAATTGTTCGCGACCAAAACCTGCTGCGTCTCGGCAAGACCGAGTTCCCACGGAATGCCCGTATGTTTAATCGAGCTTAATGGGCTTGCGCCTGTTCCGCCGTCGTGTCCGCTGATGAGAACTTCATCGGCGTTTCCCTTTGCCACGCCTGCGGCAATCGTGCCGACACCGACCTCGGCGACGAGTTTTACGGAAACTTTTACGCCTGGATTGCTGCATTTAAGGTCGTATATCAGTTGCGCCAAGTCCTCGATAGAATAAATATCGTGATGAGGCGGGGGAGAGATAAGCGTTACGCCGGGCGTTGAATGACGCAGTTTGGCGATTTCTTCGGTAACTTTGTGGCCGGGGAGCTGGCCGCCTTCGCCGGGCTTTGCGCCCTGCGCCATTTTAATTTGTAATTCCTTCGCGTGTGAAAGATAATTTATCGTTACGCCGAATCGTCCGCTTGCGATTTGCTTAATTGCGCAGTTTTTCGATGGCCGGCCTTCGACTTCGATATATCGTGCTTCGTCTTCGCCGCCTTCGCCGGTGTTGCTCATACCGCCGATTTTGTTCATCGCCATCGCAAGGCATTCGTGAGCCTCTTTGCTGATTGAGCCGTGGCTCATTGCGCCTGTTACGAAGCGTTTTACAATTTCCGCCGCCGGCTCGACATCATCAATAGAAATCGGCTCGGCAGGGACATTTTTAAATTCAAAAAGTCCGCGAAGCGTGCAGAGCTTTTTATCCTGCACATTGACGGCATTAGCATATTCGTCATAAGCCTTCTGGTCGCTGTTTCTGACTGCGTGCTGAAGACAGGCAATCGTCGTCGGATTCCATAAGTGCGTTTCGCCCTGATTGCGATAGTGATAATCGCCGCCGAAATCGAGTTCAAGCTGTGAGCTCTTTCTCGGCTCAAAGCCCGCGTTATGACGCAGCAGCGTTTCTTTCGCTATTTCTTCAAGGCCTGCCCCCTGTATTCGCGAGCTGGTATCGGTGAAAAATTCATTTATAAATTCACTGTTAAGGCCGATTGCCTCGAACAATCCCGCCGAGTGGTAGCTTCTCAATGTCGAGATGCCCATTTTGCTCATTGTTTTGAGAATGCCTTTTTTTATCGCGGCGATAAAATTATCGGCAATCTGAACCGGCTCCATTTTTGCGGGCAGTTCGCCGGTTCTTTGCAGTTCGTCGAGACACTCGAACGCCAAATACGGATTGACCGCGTTTGCGCCGTATCCGCACAGCAGGCAGAAGTGCATTACTTCTCTCGGTTCGCCGCTTTCAATGATAATGCCCGCGCCGGCTCGCAGACCTGCTTTCATCAGGGCGTTATGAACCGCCGCTGTCGCCAGTAGCGAAGGAATCGCAGCCATACTTTTTGAAACGTGCCGGTCGCTGATTACCAAAAGACAGGCGCCGGCTTTAACCGCTGCTTTGGCGTCGTTGACGAGTCTGTCAATGCCGAATCGAAGTGAACCAGCAGGGTCGTTTGTCTCGGCATCGAACAGAGCCGAAATTGTAACCACCTTAAAATTGTCGCGCTTTACCGAGCGCAGCCTTTCAATGTCTTCATTTGTGAGTATCGGATGAGGCAGTTTCAACTGTCTGCAATGCTCCGGCGTTTCATCGAGGACGTTCGGCCTT
Organism: Planctomycetes bacterium GWC2_45_44; assembly: GCA_001824555.1. GTDB lineage: Bacteria > Planctomycetota > Phycisphaerae > Sedimentisphaerales > UBA12454 > GWC2-45-44. The sequence continues at coordinate 40,377 of MHXU01000100.1, read as the reverse complement.
TTGCCGGTGAAAGCCATAAGGCTCATCACTAATCCCTCGCGAAGAGGGTCAATCGGCGGATTGGTAACCTGTGCGAACGACTGTTTAAAGTAGTTAAACAGCAGTTTGGACTGATTGCTCAAAACCGCAAGAGCGGCATCGTTGCCCATCGAGCCGACAGCCTCCTGACCGTTGAGACCCATAGGCAGGAGAACCATTTTTAATTCTTCGCGAGTGTAGCCGAATGTTCTTAGTCTCTGGAAAATTGTTTCCGAATCGGTGTGTATTAATTTCGGGCTGTCGAAAAGGCCGCGAAGTTCTATGCGATTTTCTTCCAGCCAGCGGCGGTATGGTTTCTGTCTTGAGATTGTGCTTTTGACTTCGTTGTCGGTAACGATTCTGCCCTCGACGGTATCGACGAGAAACATATTGCCTGGCTGAAGCCGGCCTTTCTTTTGAATTTTTTCGGGCGGAAATTCAACTACGCCTGCCTCGCTTGCCAGAATCGCAAGGCCGTCTGTCGTAATGATATACCTGCACGGACGCAGGCCGTTTCGGTCGAGTGTGCCGCCGATAATTCTACCATTGGTAAAGACCATCGCTGCCGGGCCGTCCCACGGCTCCATAATCGAAGCGTGATATTCATAGAACGCGCGTTTGTCCGCGCTGATGTGATACTTCTGGCCGAACGCCTCGGGAATCATCATCATCATTGCGTGCGGCATCGACCTGCCCGCCTGAACGAGCAGTTCAAGAACGTTATCAAAATATGACGAATCGCTCCCGCCCGGCAAAAGAGTCGGCAGACAATCGGCCATATATTGGCCGAATTTTTCGCAGGCCATTTTACTTTCGCGTTTCTGCATACTGTTTTTATTGCCGATGAGCGTGTTGATTTCGCCGTTGTGAGCTATGCAGCGGAATGGCTGGGCAAGCCGCCAGTTCGGAAATGTATTCGTGCTGTACCGCTGATGAACCGTTGCCAATGCGCTTTTCATCGTCTCATCGGCAAGGTCGGGATAATACGCGAACAACTGCCATGCCATAAACATTCCCTTGTAGCAGATTGTCCTGCCGCTCATCGAACAGATATAAAAATCGTTCGCCGCGTCGCCGAATGTTTCCAACGCCAATTTTTCGGTGCGTTTGCGTGCGAGGAAAAGTTTAGTTTCAAATTCGTCCGGCTTTGTTCCGCAACTGTCGATAAAGAGCTGGCAAATGTGCGGCTCGGCTTCGAGAGCGATTTTGCCGAGACAATCCGGTTTGACAGGCACGTCGCGAACGCCGATAATTTTTAATCCGTGCAGTTCAACTGCCTGTTCGAGTATGTTTAAACATTTCTGATGAAGTTCGTTGTCTTTTGGAGAAAATATCTGCGCTACTGCATATTTGCCCTGCGGCGGGAGTTCAATTTTGAGATTTTTGCTTTGGGCAAAAAAAAACTCGTGCGGAATCTGAAATAAAATTCCCGCGCCGTCGCCTGTGATTTCATCTGCGCCTGCCGCTCCGCGATGATGGAGGTTCAGCAGAATTTCTTTGCCGTATTCGAGAATAGAGTGGTCAACTCTGCCGGAGATATTGACAACAGCGCCTATCCCGCAGGCATCGTGTTCTCTGCGTACTTCGTACAGTCCAGAATCTGTTAAAACTTTTGTCATTTTTACCCTAAAACAGCAATATATGATTACAAAATGGCCGATTTTGAAGAAAATCGGCCATTATTTGAACAAATTTTACGCTTTTCTGATAGTTTATTTGACAAACAGCAACTCCGCATAAGTCGGCAGCGGCCAAATCTTTGCGTCAACCATCGTTTCCAGTTCATCAGCCGCTTTTCGCACGAGTGCCATCGCCGGCTTGACGACATCGCGGTAATTTTCCGCTTTTTTCGCCGTGTTGTCAATGCTATTTGCCTGACAAGCCGCATTTTTCAGACATTCGGTCGCGTTGCTTAGTGAGTCAATCAGTCCGCATACTTTTTCGAGCATATTTTTCTGTGAGCCGCTCTCCACGCCGGCCTTGCCGATGTTCTTAATTGTTTTAGCCAAAATTCCCGAATACTCAATCGCCGCCGGGATAATCTGCCTTTGAGCGATGCTCACCGCTGTCCTTGCTTCGATATTGATAGTCATACTGTAAGCGTCGAGCAGGATTTCGGCTCTTGCTTTCAACTCCGCCTTTGTCAAAACTTTGTGAGTTTTGAAAAGTTCGACGTTCTCGGCATCCGTAATTGTTTCGATAGATTCAACGGTTGACTTGATATTCGGCAGACCGCGTTTTGCCGCTTCCTTTGCCCATTCTTCGGTATAATTGTCGCCGTTGAACACAATCTTTTTGTGGTCTTTTGCGATTTTTTGCAGAATCTTCTGCACGCTGGTCTTGACGTTTGTGGATTTTTCGAGTTCGTCGGCGATTTCTTTCAGCGTATCGGCGACGATTGTGTTCAGCACGAACATCGGGCCTGCCGTTGACTGACTTGAGCCGACCATACGGAATTCAAATTTGTTTCCTGTGAACGCGAAAGGAGACGTTCTGTTCCTGTCGGTGCTGTCTTTCGGCAGTTGCGGCAGCGTGGAAACGCCGAGCTTTAATTGTCCGCCTGCTTTTGACGACTTCGCTCCGCCTGATGCTAATTGCTCTATAATGTCCATAAGCTGGTCGCCCAGGAATATCGACACAATCGCCGGAGGAGCCTCGTGCGCCCCGAGGCGATGGTCGTTGCCCGCCGTCGCTACGCTTGCGCGGAGCAGTTTTGAGTATTTGTCAACCGCACGCATTACCGCGCAGAGCATTACCAAAAACACCATATTGTCATGAGGTGTACTGCCCGGCTCGAGCAGATTTACCCCGTCGTCGGTTACCATGCTCCAGTTGTTATGTTTGCCCGAACCATTCACGCCGGAGAACGGTTTTTCGTTCAGCAGGCATACCATATTATGTCTCAATGCCACCTTCTGCATCGTTTCCATAACGAGCTGATTGTGGTCTGTCGCCACGTTGACGGTCGCGAACACCGGAGCAAGCTCATATTGTGCTGGCGATACTTCGTTATGCTGCGTTTTGGCCGCTACGCCGAGCTTCCACAACTCGACATTCAAGTCGTGCATATAAGAGGCTACTCTTTCGTGCAGAGCGCCGAAATAATGGTCGCTCATCTCCTGACCCCTTGGCGAAGATGCTCCGAACAGCGTTCTGCCCGTGAGCATAATATCAAGCCGTTTTTCCGCCAGCTTTTTGTCAATCAGAAAGTATTCCTGTTCCGGCCCCAATGTTGCCGCTACGCTTTTTGAAGTGCCGCCCAGAGCCTTAAGAACTCTCGTCGCCTGCACATTTAAAGCGTCCATCGACTTGAGCAGGGGGGTTTTCTTATCCAAAGCTTCCGCGGTGTACGAACAGAATGCGCAGGGAATATAAAGCGTAATGTTTTTGCCGGTTTCTTTAATAAACGCAGGACTCGTGCAGTCCCATGCGGTATAGCCCCTTGCCTCGAAAGTCGCCCGCAATCCGCCCGATGGAAAACTCGAAGCGTCAGGCTCGCCCTGCGTCAGTTCCTTGCCGCTGAATTCCATTATCGTCCTGCCCTCGGCGGTGGGCGATATAAATGAATCGTGCTTTTCAGCGGTCAGACCTGTCATCGGCTGAAACCAGTGGCAAAAGTGCGTCGCGCCCTTTTCAATCGCCCAGTCTTTCATAGCGTTGGCTACGACATCAGCCAGCGCCGAATCGAGAAATCGAGCTTCCGCCATCGTCTTTTTAAATTCCTTATAGACGTTCTTTGGCAGCCGTTCTCTCATTGTTACATCGTTAAAAACATTCGTACCGAACAATGATACTATGGACTCACAACATTCACTCATTTTTTATACTCCGTTAATTACCCTATTTTGGCCAGGCCTGTCGCTGCGGCCGCGTAAGCCTGTATAAAAGATTAGCAATAATTATGCCAGTCGATTTTCTGGTGCGTTTTTTTTATATCACATTGAACTAAAAGGTATTACAAAAAAATACAAAATCAAGACAAAAATCATTCTGCTACAATTTTGTATGTTTTTGTAAATAAATATACATTTTTGTAGTTATTACAAAATTGTCCTGCGTCCTGCGACTTACCCTATCGCCTCGCCGCCGCGTTCTTCGGTTCTTATTCTGACGCACTCGGCCAAGTCAACAACGAATATCTTTCCGTCTCCGGTTTTGCCTGTTTTTGCCCCCTTGATTATGGCTTTTATCGTAGGTTCGACAAAATTGTCGTTGACGGCGATTTCTATTCGGATTTTTCGCAAAAGATTGCCCGTCTCCTTAAAGCCTCGATAGACTTCGGTAACGCCTTTTTGTCTGCCGTGGCCGAGAACTTCGCTGACAGTGATAAGATTTACTTCCGCCTTGTACAACTCTTCCTTGACCTGTTCTAAGTGGTGCGGTTTGATTATTGCCGTTACAAGTTTCATATCAGGTTTCCTTTTAGTCTAATATAGTATAGGCGTGTTCGTTGTGTTGTGTGAGGTCAAGCCCTATTGCCTCATCATCTTCATTGACGCGAATACCTACTGCCCAGTCAACAATTTTGTAAAGTATATATGTTGCGATTAGCGCATACCCTGCCGTAACAGCTACTGTTATCAATTGTATCAGGAACTGTTTTGGGTTTCCAAACAACAAACCATTCGCACCGGCAGGATTTATTGCTTTTGACGCGAATAGGCCTGTTGCCAAAGTTCCCCAGATACCGCCTATGCCGTGTATGCCGAAGGCATCGAGCGAATCATCATAGCGAAATTTATGTTTTAAAAAGCTCACGGCCGCGAAACAGAGGATGCTCGCAACCACGCCAATGAAGATTGCGCTGATGATGCCAACATATCCCGCCGCCGGCGTTATTGTTGCCAGCCCTGCGATTGCCCCTGAAATTGTGCCGAGCATTGTCGGAGCGCCGTTGAATTTCCAGTCTATTATTGCCCAGGTTAAGGCTGCTGCTGCGCCCGCGGTATGCGTAACCACAAAAGCGTTGACGGCCAGAGCGTTTGCGCCGAGCGCGCTGCCTGCGTTAAAACCAAACCAGCCGAACCAAAGCAATCCGGCGCCGAGTACGCTGAAAGGCAGCGAGTGCGGCGGAACGGAGTGTTTGTCGAAACATTTGCGTTTGCCTATCATAACAGCGGCGACTAATGCAGCGATACCTGCGTTAATATGAACAACGGCTCCGCCGGCAAAGTCCATAGCTCCCATTTCTCGCAGCCAGCCGCCAACGCCCCATATCCAGTGCGCGACAGGGTCATACACGAAGGTCGCCCATAAAATTGTAAAAATCAGAAATGCCGAGAATTTCATTCGCTCCGCAAATGCGCCGATGATAAGCGCAGGCGTGATGACTGCGAACATTGCCTGAAAAATCATAAAGGCCTGATGCGGAATTGTCGCGCTATAGGATGGGTATGGTTCAAAGCCGACGCCTTTAAGGCCTATCCATTGAAGGCCGCCAATCCAGCTCGTCCCCGGTGCAAACGACAGGCTGTATCCTAACAATACCCATTGAATACTTAATGCCGCAAGAACGATAAAACACTGCATTAAAACACTCAAGTAGTTTTTGCGCCTTACAAGTCCGCCGTAGAAAAATGCCAGCCCCGGAGTCATCAGCATAACAAGCGCTGCGGACATTAAGACCCAGGCGGTATCGCCGCTGTCGATTTTTGGTGCAGGTGGAGACTGCGCAGCAAAACAAAGACCAGCCGATGACAAAACCAGTACGCAGCATAAAGCAACTAAACGTGAAACTTTCATTTGACACCACTTCCGTAAAAAACAGATTAAAAATGAAAACGCAAAAATAAAAGTTTTGCATTACGTTCGTGCAGGTATGTTTCGCAATAACTATGCCAAAGTCTTTAACTGTGTATAACTCATTGATTTGCAGGTTGTTACAGACAGGGGGGAGATGTTTGCCGGAAGCCACAAAAAATACGTTTTTGTGGTTAAACAGTTTAAAATCTACATTATTGTACACAATAAGGGAGCTCACTTTTGTGAACTCCCTATTGCCAAGGCACTTACTGGAAGTGGTGTCTTGTACGAACGATTGTCATTCTGTCGGTTTTATCCTATCGCTTCGCCGCCTCGTTCGCCTGTGCGAATTCTTATGCACTCCGGCAGGTCGAGAACAAAGATTTTGCCGTCGCCGATTTGCCCCGTCCTTGCGCCTTCAATGACAGCATTAATGGTTTTTTCCACAAAATCTTCATTGACGGCTATTTCAAGTCTGACTTTTTTCAGCAGATTCACTTCGATACTCACGCCTCGATACGATTCGTGGTAGCCCTTTTGCTGTCCGCAGCCTAACGAGTTAGTTACGGACATTTTATAAACCTCGGCCTTGTACAGGCTCTTTTTCACATCGTTTAATTTGTGCGGTTGAATGTAAGCTATTATCAGTTTCATATTTTATACTCCTAATTTTAGTTTCGTTTTATTGCCTACGGTGTTATTCCGTTGTAAAGACCTGGAAGCCTGCGTACGCCTCGTTGCCGTGTTCGCCGATGTCAAGGCCTCGCAGTTCTTCTTCTCGCGAAACGCGCACGCCGATTACAGCCTTTATTATAGACCAGATTATTATCGATACGACGAATACGAACAGTCCAACCGAAACCACAGCGGTTAATTGAGCCTTTAGCAGTGTAATTCCGCCGCCGAAGAACAATCCGTTGCCGGTTGCCGTGCCGGTGATTTTATCCTGGGCAAACAGGCCCACGCATATAGTTCCGAATACGCCATTGACTAAGTGAACGGACAAAGCGCCGACCGGGTCATCTAATTTCAGCCTGTCAAACATCATTACCGCAAGCACAACGAGTATGCCCGCTATCGCTCCTATCAGCAGAGAACTGCCGATGCTCACGAATGCGCAGGGAGCGGTAATAGCCACCAATCCTGCCAAACATCCGTTCAGCGTCATTCCCAAATCGGGTTTTCCAATCAGCAGCCAGGATAGCAGTGTTGCGCTCATAATCGCCGCCGCCGCCGCGGTGTTTGTCGTAACAGCGACATGGCTGATTGCGACAGGGTCAGCCGCCATAGTCGAGCCGGGGTTGAATCCGAACCACCCGAACCACAGTACGAAAGTTCCGATAGTCGCCAGCGACAGGTTGTGGCCGGGGATAGCTTTGATGTGGCCGTGGTCGAATTTTCCGATTCGCGGGCCGAGTACTATAATGCCTGCCAATGCCGCCCATCCGCCGATGCTATGCACGACGGTCGAGCCTGCGAAATCGAACATTCCCATCTTTGCCAGCCAGCCGCCGCCCCATACCCAATGCCCGACGATTGGATAAATGAACATTGCCATAGCAAAAGAAAATACAATGAATGAAATATATTTTATTCGTTCAGCGACAGCTCCCGATACGATTGTCGCTGCCGTTCCGCAGAATACTAATTGAAAAAAGAATTTTGCCGTCAGCGGCACGCCCGTCCACGAAAGTGCCGAATAAACGCCTTTATAAGCTTCTCCGACAGCAGGGGAGTTATCCGCTCCGCCGAGGAAGAATAACCCCTTCAGGCCGACAAACCCGTTGCCATCGCCGAACATAAGACCCCACCCAACCAGCAGAAATCCAATTGACGAAACAGCGAATACTACAAAATTTTTGGACATAATGTTCACGCAGTTCTTGGCACGCGAAAAACCGGATTCGACCGCCGCGAAACCGAGGTTCATAAAGAACACCAGAAAAGCGGTTAGCAAAACCCACATCGTATCGACGATTACTTTGTTATCCATTTTTTTCCTTTCCTAAACTTTAGAATCAAAATTAGTTATTGTGTTTTTTAGAAACTTTTTCCTATGCTCACGCCCGCGACGAAGTAATTACTTCCGTTTGTTTTGCCGCTTTTGGCATAAGTGTCAGCGTCGCGGATTCTGCCGTCGACTAATATCACATAGCTGATGCTCGGCGTAATCGACCAGCCGTTGGCCAAAGCGAATGGCAGTGAAGCTTTGAGAGCCAAATCGTTGAATGCCGACCTTGTTACAGATTTATCGGAATCATTGGCGTTTGCCCAGTACCACTCGTTGTATTCGCTGCTGCCCCAGCCTAAAGTTGCGCCAAGTACCAGATTGGCGGAAGTTTTTTCGCTCACCTTAATAATATTTTCTATCGTGTGCGATATTCCGAAGCTCGCATAAGTCGCTCCGCCGGCCTCGTCTATATCGTGATACAATGTAATAGATGGGCTTAAGAAAGTATCATAAGTCAGTCCCCAGAATATTTCCGTGGTGTCTAAGAATGAACTTGGAAACTGATAATGTACAACGCCGAGCGTATAGCCGAGCTTTCCATCGGGATTAAATTTCCCGCTGTAGCTCAATGTATAATCAAATTCGGTGAACTCGCCGCTGTTGCCGGTATAATTGGTCAGGTCTGCGTTGCCCCATACCCCGAACGTGAACCCCTTATAGCCGACCGAAATACCGGGCTGAAAAACAGGGTCGTCATTCAGTAATTGCCCTCGCCAGACATACTTGCTGTAAAAGTCCGAGGTGAGATTGAATGCAAAATCATCTCCGGCAAATACAGGTACACATCCGGCCATTAGATAACACGCCGCTGTCATAGCTATAAATTTTTTCATTCCGTTGACTCCGGTAAAAAAACAGTAAAATACTAAAAAAACGATGCTCGTTATTAAGCAACAATTGTGCCAGTAAATTTTTAAAGAGAAAATTAAAACTCAAGTCCTGTAATTGTAAATAGTTATATTAAGTAATGCAAGCAGGTAGTAGTATGGGGTTTTGCTACAAAAACGTAGTTGTGTGTGATTTATGCTACGTTTTCGTAGTCTTAACTTGTAAAAACACCCCAGCGGGAACAGTTCGTCAGTTGTCCTGTTCAACTTTATGCAGCTCGGCTGATTTATCCTGTGACAGGTCAATATCTTTCAGCGAATCATTTTCCGGCAGGAGCAGCAGAAATTTATTGCACAAATCAACTTTGCACGAGCCTTCTATAAGTTCAAAATCAAGAATGTGGCCGCCCTGTGTTCTGTCGTCGCTCAAAAAATGAAAATGACAGCCCGGCACATTCACACCTTTGACAAATTGAGGCGTTCTAAATCCGACGATTACGCCGGAGACATCGTTCATTTCAAATATGGATTGCTTTTCCGCCGCCTGCGCCAATGGCGGATAAGGTTTGTTTTGGGCAGGTACGCTGCGAACTTTGATATGTTTGAATTTTCCCACAATTTCAACCGCGGCAAATAGATTTTGATTTGGAACTTTTTCGTCAATGCTCGCCTGAACGGCTTTATAGTCCGTGGATTTGAGTGAAAATTCCATATCGGATTTAAAATCGCAAACTGCCGCGAATGGCGTTCTAGTCGCCGCAGCGGGCAGATATACTTTGCCATCGGATTTAATTTGATATACCCTGCCCTGATAAACGAGCATTTCGCCGTCGAGCCGGTCGAATGTTCCGATACCGAAGTCGCCATATTTCAGCAATTGGCCGCAGGTCATATCGCCGTCATAAACTCCGGCCAGCAGGGCATCAATGGTCGATGTCTGGGTAATCTGATTTCTTCCCGCAGGCAGACACCCGGCAAAAAACACCAACGCCAGAATTATGAATAATTTTCTCATAATTTTCTCCAAAAGAAGCGGTAAGTTTATGTGAATTTTGAGTATAAAGCAATAATGAAGTCGTATTCGACAGTCGGCTAAAGTGTTGCGGAAAATTAAAGAAATTGAAGATTAAAAAAATCGTTTTTGGAAAACTTGCGCATTTTTTCGAAGTTTTTTTCCACGAAATTGAGGGAAAACGGGGGTTTGGGGCATAAAAAACGATTCTGGATATTAAAGAGGCGCAAGTTTTTTGCAAAAAATGAAAAGTTTTTGCGACTTTTTGACGGTTTTAACCGCGGATTGAGCGGATTTTCACGGATTTTTGCGAGTTTTGATGCGGTTTTGAGGGTGTTTTTGCAAGTTTTTTTCAGGATGAAATAATTCTGGAATATTTTTTTCACCACAGAGACACAGAGAAAAAAGAGATATATTTTTTTAGACGCTGACTCGTGCTTCGTAGCGAAGTCGCTACTTCGCAGAGTAGCATTTCGCGGATTTTTACCACGAAGGACACGAAGAATTTGACTACTGATTATTGGCTACTGGCTATTATTTTTGACGCTGATTTCGCTGATAACTGAACTTGTTGACAAAAAAGGAGTTTTAATGGATACTATTGGGGTAAAATCTTATATATTTTATGTGAGGAAAAATGGCTAAAAAAACAGCGGCAGATTCAGTAAAGTCAGCACTGGCAGGTAAGCCCATCGGCACGACTCAAGGCAGGCCATCGGCATTGGTGGATACGCGGGTAATATACTGCGGCGATAATCTTGAACAATTACAGAAACTCCCCGAAAACTGCGTTGACCTTATTTATATCGACCCACCATTTAATTCCAACCGCAATTATGAAGTATTCTGGGGTGAGACAAAGGAAAAACGCTCATTCGATGACCGGCACGCATCGACAAAAGCATATATCGAATTTATGCGGCCACGCTGCGAAGAACTCCACCGCGTTTTAAAGAAAACCGGTTCGTTCTACTATCATTGCGACTGGCACGCATCGCACTATGTCAAAATTATGCTCGACCAGATTTTTGGAGAAAACCAGTTTCAAAATGAAATTGTTTGGCGTCGTCACTTTTCACACAATGATCCGAAAAAGTACGGTTGTGTTCATGATGTCATTTTCTATTATGTTGCAGGCAAGCCTTATATATGGAATCAACAGTTCGTTCCACATGCCGAAAGTTATATCAAATCGCATTACTCTAGTGTGGATAAGGATGGTCGTGCATATCAATTGGTTTCTTGTAGTGCTCCTGGAGAAGGTCCAGCCCGCAAATTTGGTGATAAAGGAATTATCAAGCCACCGGTTGGTCGCCATTGGAGTTGGGCACAAGAGGGTGTTGACGAATTAATAGCAAAAGGTAGAATCACATTTACAAAGACAGGTATGCCACGACTAATTCAGTATCTAGATGAAATGAAGGGCGTTCCCCTTCAAGATTCTTGGGATGATATTCCCCCTGTGAATAGCCAAGCAATGGAATCACTCGGCTACCCAACACAAAAACCAATTCCCCTACTTGAACGCATTATTAATTCTTCAAGCAACAAGAATGATATTGTATTAGATGCGTTTTGCGGATGCGGGACGGCGTTGGTTGCCGCTGAAAATTTGGGGCGGCAGTGGATTGGGATTGATGTTTCGCCGACGGCGTGCCGTGTGATGGCGAAACGGATGCGCGATGTTTGCGGTGTGAAAGAAGATGACAAGCTCTGGCGGATTGGTCGCGGGTTTGTGGTTCGAGATTTGCCGTGGAGTGAAAAGAAATTGCGGGAATTGCCGCCGTTTGAATTTGAGAACTGGGCGGTTATCGCGCTTGGGGGCAGGCCGAATAAGGCGCAGGTGGGCGATATGGGGATTGACGGCAGGATTTACCCTGTGTCGGCAACGCCGAAGAAGACGGAAGGCGAATTGGAATTTATGGATGTTTGGTATCCTATCCAGGTCAAGCAGAAGGACAGGGCAGGCAGGCCTGATATAGATTCTTTCGAGGCGGTGATGATGCGCGAAGACCGGCAGAAGGGATTTTTTGTTTCGTTTGATTTCTCATCTGACGCGATGAGCGAGATACAGGCGTTTTTCAAAAAGACCGGCAAGAGCATTATCGCGCTGACGGTGAAAGATATATTGGAAGAACAAATCGCTTACAAACTGGCATAAATTTAATGAGAGATCCCAAATGGCTTGGCAAGACAAGAGATTTGCTACTGTCGATGACCTGTGGCAGTCGTTCGTGATACACGCCAAACCGGATGAACTTGTTGCATATCGAGGCCAGCCGGACATCTCACGGCCTCTCCTTTCTTCATTGGACCGGATACTTCCCCGTGATATGGCCTATGAAGCCCGTCTTGCCGAAGAAGCCGCCATAATCGTCAAGTTCTGTCGCCTCGCCGAAGAGTTCTGCGATAGCACCGAGAAAGGGTATTTGCAGGGGCCAATGCCCCAAGATCGTATCAAGGCACTCCCGATTCTCCAGCACTATGGTACCCCCACGCGATTGCTGGACTGGACTCATTCACGATGGGTTGCGCTCTATTTCGCTTCGATCTACGAACACGACAAGGATGGTGCCGTCCGGTGGTTTGACCAAAACGCGTTTGAGCATAAGGTCGGTCGCAGATGGCACGGCTACGGACTCAAGCAGTACACCGCCTCAAATGACGAGGTCAACCTGAATGACACTGCTTTCAACAACGATGGTCCCGCATGGATTACAAAACTCCATTGCGTAGTACCATTTAATAGGATTAAAATGCAGCAAGGATTCTTTACTGTTGCGGGTCGCCTTGGAGCTGAACATAGCGAATTGATTGCAGATTGCCTTGGCGAAGGGCAATATGGGAGCATCATTGTACCTGCTTCATGGAAGCAGGAAATTCTCAATCGATTGCGCACTATGAATATCCATTCAAAGAGTCTCGACTATCCTGGTGCTGACATCGTAGGCTTTAACATCAGAAATAAACAGGGGCAGCAGTGCTGTTAAAAAAACATTCGCGTTGGGTCTGTTCATTAAACAGTGTGAACGGCCTTGATGGTTTTGTTTTCTCTGTGAACTCTGTGTTCTCTGTGGCAGAAAAGCAGTTATCAGTAAAAGGACGTAAGGATATAAGGCAAAAACCCGCCGAATCCGTCTTCGTCTGCGCTTATGTCTTCGTTATTCTGCTTCGCACAAGGCTACGCAGAAACCAACTACGACAAGACAGGTCGCCGAGACAGGCGGCCGATGAGATTTTAAGAACCCCACCATAGTGATGGTGGGGCTAACCTAAAAATTACCGCTCCATCATCCGCCGTCGCCAAAGGCTATGGCGGGACAAGCTGTCGCGGCTCTGTTGTTGTCGAAATGACAAAAAAAGGTGTGAAAAGTATGAAAGGTGGGAAAGTGAGAAAAGTGTGGATTCCCGCCTTCCGTCTTCGCTACGCTACGCCGTGACAGGTCGCGGGAATGACAGTGGCCGCCAGTTAAGCAGAGGGGTGGGTATTTTTGATTTTTAATATGTCATTTTTATTTTTTATATTTGATGTTTGATTTTACAGTGAGATTGCCGCGCTGCGCTCGCAATGACAAAGGAATCGCCTACGGCGATGAGATTTTATGAACCCTGCCATACAAGATGGCAGGGCTAAGCGCTGAATATATATGTCTGATTTAGTTATTGAGAGGGCGAGCAAAAGCGTTTAGAATGAACTTATGATTTATTTCTGGCTTACACTGCTTACAATCGTCAATGCCGTTTGGCTTGGGCTGAATTTTTTTATTCTGCCAGGCAATTGGCTGATGATTATTACGGTTGTTTTCTTTGCCATTTGGCAAAAGGGCGTATTCGGCGTCTATACCATAATCGCGGCAATCGTTCTTGCGATTATCGGCGAAATTATTGAGTTTGTCTCCGGCGCAGGCGGAGCAAAAGCGGCAGGCGGCGGCAAAAAAGCAATGTTTGCGGCAATCGGCGGCGCGATAATCGGCGCAATCGCAGGAACGGTAATAATCCCAATCCCCATTTTCGGCACGCTTCTCGGAGCGGCCCTCGGCGCAGGCGGGGCGGCGTTAATAGTCGAAAAAAGGTCAGGCAAGGAACTTAACCAATCTCTGAAAACCGCAACCGGAGCAGGCGTTGGCCAATTACTCGGAACTGGCGCAAAATTTATCGTGGGCGTTATTATCTGGATTGTTTTCCTAATCGCGGCGTTTGCATAATAAAATCAAAAATCAAAGATTAAATATCAAAATTGTGGAATCGCCTTGGGTCTTCGCTGTGCTTCTATCTTCGTTAAAACTACGACAAGACAGGTCGCCGATATGATTTTAATTGACCGCTCCATTACTGTCGCGGCTCTGTTGTTGTCGAAATGACAGTTTTCGCACAGGGCAGAATAAAGGGATAGATTCCCGCCTGCGCGGGAATGACAAAAAAACAGCGTGGGCTGACCCTTCGACAAGCTCAGGGCAGGCGAGCCCACCCTACAACTAAACAAGATTGCCACGGCTGAAGCGGCCTCGCAATGACAGAAGAAGATTCTTCACTACGTTCAGAATGACAAGGTGTGTTTTTAGAGGTCTCCTACATTCTTGGGCTGTAGTAAATTCTGATGCTGCCGGCCTGCTGGAACCATTTGAGATTTTTCCATTTGACCCATTCAGCCGAGCAATCGGTATATCCCGTTACAAGGCCTTTTGGACGCGGATTAAATTCTTTTACGCCAGCTTGATAATACACGCCTCTGCCGCTGCCTGTATGCGGAAATTTTGCGCCCCACGCTCCGCCTGCGCTTGTGCTGTCCCAGTGAGAACAGGTGAACAAAGTTTGCGATGTTACCGAATTTTTTGTGCAGTTTTCTAATTTACGCGGAGATTTATAAACGGAGCCATCCGGCAGCATCGGGCTGTAGGTATCGCCTGCCTGGTCGAAGCGTCTGCCGTAATATATGTATCCGATTCGCATACCGCCAAGTTTGAAGTTGCCGTCGTTCGCAGATGGCGGTTCCTGAAAATACTTATCCTTCTCAAAATACCACGATGTACACATCGCGCTGATTTCTTCAATTCCGTATTTAGTGTGTATTGTCACGGCGGTATCATAATTTATATCCAGCCAGCCTTCGGGTTTATCCTCCCTGCCCCAGATATTTCCAAGCGGAAGAAAGCCATTGTAATCGTGCGCGTAAAGACTGAACGCTGCCGAGCAGTTGCGAATATTAAACGCGCAGATTGTTCGCTGTGCCACCCCTCTGGCCGCTCCCAGCGTCGGCAGAAGTATTCCAAGCAGAAGCGCGATAATTGAAATTACCACCAAAAGTTCAACAAGCGTGAAGGCGTTTTTCGTATTGTCTGTGCGCATAGTATCTCCATATAAAATTGGCTAATCGTTTGTTATTTGATGTTCTCCGGCTGTTTTGCTGAAATCTGTTTTATCGCGTCCGGCAGTTCCTGCGGCTCGTAGTCGAAGATATAAATATCCGCACGCCGAGATGGATTTTTAGAGGCAATTTTTATATAAACCGGAAGTTTTGATTGTCGTCCAGCGGTTATTGTCAGGCCGCTTGCCCAGTCCCGCATTGATTTTGGCGCATCGAATTTATATATCAGCAGGTCTTCGCTTACATAAACAGGAGCTTTGCGGAGAATATCGTTGCTGTCGTATTCAAATACTCCCTGTGTTACAATGTCGAAAAGAGCCGTGCCTTCGTGGATAATCGTATCGCCTATATCAGAGGCTTTCTCGTGCAGAAGATTGCCCGAAAGGTCGTAAGTAAATTTCGCCTTGCCGTCGTCTTTTGTAATTCTGTCGTTATCTCTGAAATAAATTACGCCGTCGATATACCACGCTTCGGTATCGCTCTCCTGGGCGCTGTAACAGTGGGCAAAGTTTATTTGCTGGAGGCAATTTTTAACTTCCGCCCAGGCGACAGAGCCTGCATCGAATTTTTCCAGAACAAAATATATCGCCGCCGATGCCGCTATTAAAACTATTGCAGCCGCCAGCGATGGCTGAAAAAGCCGCCTAAACATAGAAGTTTCCTGTGTTTGCGAGGCTTTCAGCAGCGAGGCGGTCTTTTTAAGAACGTCATCGGGTACATCGCGATTAACCGTGCGATTTTTTAATTCATCCACAGCCCGATTCAGAATGTCGTTATCATTATTTTCCATTTTAATCCGCGTCCTGATTATATTTGAGTGTTTTGCAATAATGCTTTCAGTTTATTTTTTGCCCTGTGAATAATCACGCCTATATGATTTTCTTTCAGCCCGACCGCCTGCGCGATTTCCGCGATGCTCAAATTATCAAGGTGCTTCAGGCAGAATATTTCCGCTTCCACAGGCTCAAGTTTGGAAAAGCCGTCGAGCAGCGATTCTGCAAGCTCTTTGTTTTGAGCGGACGACACGGGATTGTCCGTTGTCTGTATCTCCGCGTCCGGCATCCGTTCAAACGATATCGGCGTTATTTTTCTGCGCCTCTGACGCAGAACGTCCATCGCTCTGCAGGTAGTCAGCCTTAACAGTAATGCTCTGAAGTTTTTTATATTCTGTTTTTTAGAGAACGCAAGCGCACCGGCAAAGGCTTCCTGAAAGCAGTCCGAAGCGTCCGCATCGTTGCCGAGCAGTCGATAGGCCGTATTCCATACAGCCCGGCTGTGTTCGCCAAGAATAGCATTCCAGTCTATCAATTTTTACCAAACTCCAAAAAACGGCCGTCTCTTTACAGTATTAGTCGGACTGACAGGCGATATTATTACAGATTTTATGCCGCCGGCTATAAAAAATTGTGTCTTTGCTTATTTGTGGGGCAATAAATGCGGTTTTTTGGAGGGTGTATAGTGCCTTGTCGCTACTTTGCAGTTGCCAGCATTTCTTTCAGAAGCGTCATTTTTTTATTCTCAAGCCATTTCTGATGCGAGGTAAGACCGGCGGTGTCGATTATTTTTTTCGATTTTTCCAAAAGCAGTTCGATTTTTTCCCTGCTTGTATTCCAAACGCAGACAGCGTCGTCGGCTATGATGTTCACTAAATTTGAGCTAACCAGGGCGAATCCGCCGGCAATGAGGGCTTTCTTATGGCCGCTGCCGTTGCCATTCGCATTCCCGTTTTCCGGCTCGGCGGTGATTTCCATAAATCCCGTTCCCAGCTCGCACAGCATCGGCGTATGATTATGCAAAACGCCCATACTGCCGTCGCGAGCGGTGAACACGACCGAACTCGCTCGGCAGTCGAGCAGTTTGCCCGCCGGCGAAACAATCACGCATCTGAAAATATTATGTGTTTCTGCCATAGTACTACTTCTGTTTTCCCGCCAATACAGCTGCTTTGCTCGCGGCATCTTCGACTGTGCCTACATACATAAACGCCTCTTCCGGCAGACTGTCCCATTTGCCTTCGCATATTTGTTTGCAGCTTTCGATAGTATCGGCTCGTTCAACGTACTTGCCCTCAAGGCCGGTGAACTGCCGGGTTACCATAAACGGCTGCGAAAAGAATCGCTCTAATTTTCTCGCTCTGGACACTATCATCTGGTCCTGCCTGCTCAATTCATCAACGCCCAGAATCGCGATAATATCCTGAAGGTCGTTGTATCGCTGAATATATTCCAGAACTGTTTGAGCGGTATTATAATGTTCCGCTCCCACGATATTCGAATCGAGAATGCGAGACGTGCTTTCCAGCGGGTCAACCGCGGGATAAATACCCTTTTGCGTAATTGAGCGTTTAAGTACGACGAACGAATCTAAGTGCGTGAACGTCGTCGCCGGCGCAGGGTCAGTCAGGTCGTCAGCCGGAACATATATCGCCTGTACCGATGTGATAGAGCCGGATTGCGTTGATGTAATGCGTTCCTGGAGCTGCCCCATTTCCGTTGCCAGAGTCGGCTGATAGCCCACCGCCGATGGGATACGTCCAAGCAGGGCGGACACTTCCGAACCAGCCTGTGAAAAGCGGAAGATGTTATCTATAAAGAACAGCGTATCGCCAACTCCGCTTTCGCAGAAGTATTCAGCCTGCGTCATGCCCGTAAGAGCCACGCGAAGTCTCGCGCCCGGCGGTTCGTTCATTTGTCCGAAGACTAAGCAGGTATGGTTCAGCACCGTATCGTCGGTATCGCCGATTCGTGTCCGCTGCATTTCGAGCCAAAGGTCGTTGCCCTCTCTTGTTCGTTCGCCAACGCCGGCGAACACCGAATATCCGCCGTGCTTGGTTGCTATTCGAGCGATGAGTTCCTGAATCACGACCGTTTTGCCGACACCCGCTCCGCCGAACAGGCCGGTTTTTCCGCCTCTTACAAACGGGCACAGAAGGTCGATTACTTTTATGCCGGTTTCAAACATTTCTGTTTTGGCCGTTAGTTCCGACATTCGCGGAGGCTTGCGATGAATAGGCATTTTAGCCGATGTTTTAATCTCGCCCATATCGTCAACAGGCTCGCCGAACAGATTCATAACTCTGCCGAGGGTTTCTTTGCCGACCGGCACCATAAGCGGAGAGCCGGTGTCAAAGACATCCATACCTCTTCGCAGACCCAGTGTGCTGCCCAATGCTATGACGCGCACTTTGCCGTCGCCAAGATGCTGCTGAACTTCTCCGCAGAGTTTCTTGCCGTCCGCAAGGGGAATTTCCACCGCGTTCTGCACGGAAGGAACTTCATGCGGTTCGAATTTCGCGTCAAAAACGCTTCCTATTACCTGAATCAGTTTT
Organism: Planctomycetes bacterium GWC2_45_44; assembly: GCA_001824555.1. GTDB lineage: Bacteria > Planctomycetota > Phycisphaerae > Sedimentisphaerales > UBA12454 > GWC2-45-44. The sequence continues at coordinate 22,074 of MHXU01000100.1, read as the reverse complement.
CCTTTTTTCATTGCAATGCTCCGGTTCCGCTAACTATATCCAGCAGTTCGCCGGTTATCTGGCTCTGTCTGGCGTAATTGTAATCGTTTGTTAATTCTTTTATCATATCCTCGGCGTTGTCTGTCGCGTTTCGCATCGCTATCATACGCGCCAAATACTCGCTCATCGCCGCGTCCACAAGACAGGATTCTATCGACGAACGCACGATTGTTTTGGCAAGACTTTTAATTATCTCAAACGCCGCCGGCGACAGAATAAAATCCTCAAAGGATATTTTCCCCCACGGCCATATCACCGTAGCGCGGGTCGTAAGGTTGTCTATCAACTCGGTAAGCGGCAGAATCGTAAGAGTCTGCGCCTGCTGGCACGATGCCGAGTAGTACCTCATATATACGATATTGAACGAATCGATTTTTCCCGCCATATACTGTTTGACAAACTCCTCGGCAATGTTGTCTAAATGATTGCCGCTGGTCGCTTTGTCGAGGTCGGGATATATTTCTTTCGGCGTTATATTGTGATAATGCAGCAGACTGGTCAATCTGCTTTCCGTCGCGTAAATATCGAGCGTTTTGCCAGCATCTTTTGCCGCTCTGATATGAATATCGACTAATGAGGATACATAGCTGTTATAAGCTCCGCACAGCCCGCGTGAAGAACCCACCGCCAGAATAGCAGAATTGCCCGAATTGTTTTCTTTCAGCAGGGGATGGTCGATTGGCTCCTGCGGCGTGACCAAAAGATAACCGATTTGAGCCAGTGCGTCATGATATTCGACCACGGAATTTCTTTTATTCTGATAAGACTTATACCGGGCGGTCGATATCATTTCCATCGTGCGCGTTATGCGTCTGACGCTGTCCGCCGCCTTTTTGCGCTGCAATATCTGTCTTATGCCTGCCATTATTTTTTTACCTGTAATTCAAAATAGCAACAATGCTAACTTAAAAGCTAAAACTGAAAGCTCAAAACCACAGCTTAAAACCCAAAATTATTCAGCACACTGGCGAAACTATGCGATGTGAGCAATTTAAAGTTTTGAATTTTGGTTTTACACTTTAAATTTTAAGTTTTCAGCTTTTATTCAATTCTTTAAATTCCTTCGCCGCATCCATTATTTTGTCTGAAAGTTCGTCTGTCAATTTTTGAGTATTGTTTATTTCGTCGATATACTCGCGGTGTTCGCCGGCCAATCTGCTCATAAACGACGCTACAAGTTTCGCCACCGACGCGACCGGAACATCGTCCAAAAGCCCGCTTAAGCCCACCAAAATAGTAATTACTTCTTCGCCGACGCTTACCGGCGAAAACTGCGGCTGCTTGAGCAATTCAACCATTCTGCTGCCGCGGTCGAGCTTCGCCTGCGATGCAGAATCCAGTTCCGTGCCGAGCCGGGCGAAATTCAGCAGTTCGTTATACGATGCCAGGTCGAGCCTCAATTTGGCCGCGACTTTTTTCATCGCCGCAGTCTGCGCGTCGCCGCCGACTCTGCTCACGCTTGTGCCGACATCGACCGCAGGCCTTATGCCGGACAAAAACAAATCTCGCTTAAGATATATCTGTCCGTCCGTGATTGAAATCACGTTGGTTGGAATATATGCCGAGACCTGCTCCTCGAGCGTTTCGACAATCGGCAGGGCGGTAATCGAGCCGCCTCCGAGTTTGTCGGACAGATTCGCGCTTCTTTCTAACAATCTGCTGTGCAGATAAAAAATATCGCCCGGATAAGCCTCTCTGCCAGGCGGCCTGCGAAGAAGCAGACTCAACTGGCGATACGCTACCGCGTGCTTGCTCAAATCGTCATAAATACAAAGTACGTCGCGGTGATGTTCGTACATAAAATACTCCGCAAGAGCGCACCCCGAATAAGGCGCGATATACTGCATAGATGCGCTGTTGGCCGCCGATGCGACGATAACAGTCGTATATTCCATCGCTCCGTTTTTTCGCAGTATTTCAACTACCTCGGCTACCGTAGATTCCTTCTGCCCGATGGCTACATAAATGCAGACCACGTTTTTGTCCCGCTGGTTTATAATTGTGTCTATCGCTATGGCGGTTTTGCCGGTCTTGCGGTCGCCGATTATCAATTCTCGCTGTCCGCGTCCGATAGGTATCATCGCGTCTATGCTTTTGATTCCGGTTTGCAGCGGTTTTTTTACAGGCTGACGCTGCGCTATGCCAGGAGCGTCGAATTCCACTAATCTGCTCATAACGGTCTTTATCGCCGCTCCGCCGTCCAACGGCTCGCAAAGTGGATTAACGGTTCTGCCTAAAAGTTCGTATCCGACGGGAATCGACAGCAGTTTGCCGGTCGCCCGAACGTCCGAGCCTTCTTTGACTTTCGTGTAGTCGCCGTAGATAACAGCTCCTATCGAGCCTTCCTCAAGGTTGAACACCTCGCCTCGAATGTCGTTTTCAAACAGCAGCATTTCGCCCGCCATCGCGCATTGCAGTCCGTAAATTCGCGCAATGCCGTCGCCGATTTCAACTACTCTGCCGACGCTGGATATATCGAGCTTGTTTTTATATTTGCTGATTTCTTCTTTTAGAATGCTGCCTATTTCGGTTATATCGAGTTTCATAGACTTTTTCCTGACATTATTGTCTCAACGGCAGAACGCAGCCGTTTCTTGACGGAATTGTCGATAACTGTATCGTTGCAGCGGATAATCACTCCGCCGATTATTGACGGGTTCACTTCTGTTTCTAATGTTATTCTGCCGCCGGACGACAGTTTAATGATTGCGATTTTAAGGGCTTCTATCGCGTCCCACTCCATCGGCTGCGAAACCGTTACGCGAACATCGAGATATTTATGATGCCTGCGGTACAGCCTGCCGTATTCAGCTATAATATTCGGCAAAAACTCTGCCCTGTGATGCGCTATCGCCGCCGACAGAAAATTAAGCGTTAATTCATCGAGCCTGCCGGCGAAAATTCTCTCCGCAAGCGCGAGTTTTTGTTCCGATGTAAAATAAGGCGATGTCATAAAGCCCATAAAAGATTCATCGGACTTGAGCAGCTCGTCGATTGCGTCCATACTGTCCTTAACCGCTTCAATTGCCTCCTGCTCGACGGCAAGTTCAAAAAGCGTTTGAGAATAGACATCTGCTATTCGACTGGATGTGTCGGACATACTCATTGCGACGATTCCACTGTTGATTTTTCCGAACGAAGTTTCGCGGTCGCTTCGCCGATAAGCCTTTTGTTGTCGTCTGTCGTAATCGACCGGCCGATTACTTCCTGACCGAGCGCAAGAACCATATCGCCGACCTGCTGCCATAATTGCTGTGAGGCTGCGTCCTTAGCCGCGTTAATCTCGACTATGGCGTGTTCCTTCATTATTATGGCTTCCCTGCCGGCCTTTTCTATGCTGTCTTTTTCTATCTGCGTTGCTCGGCTTACCGCTTTCTCGATAAGTTCTATTCCCTGCTGTTTGTACTCGTTGAACAGCTTTTCAGCCTTCAGCCGGGCGGTTTCAGCCGCGGCCAACTGCTGTCTTATCGTATCCTCTCTCGCCTGGAGAGTTTTCAGCAATGGCTTCCACGCTATTTTGCCCAGGACAATCAGCAAAACTAAAAACGCGATTACCGCCCATATAGCCTCTGCCATTGAGCCGTCAAAAATGCTCTGCTGCCCGGCTGCGCCCGATGATTCTTCCGAACCAAACGCCACCGCCGCGGCAAAAAGGATTGTTAGGCCTGCCGTTATTTTTTTGTTCATAATTAGGACTCTTTTATTTTGACCAGAAAACTGCCAGAAAGCAGACTAACAACGCGAAAAACGTAACGCCTTCGATTAACGCTGCCGCGATAATCATCGTTGAAAACAGTCGTCCGCTGTTCTCCGGCTGTCTTGCCTGCGATTCCAGAGCCTTGCCGCCGATTATGCCGATGCCGAAACCCGCGCCGATAATAATCATACCGCAGCCGATTGCCGCTCCAAGAATTGCCATGCCGTTTGTGCCGCCTGCCAACGCCAGTGTCATACCTGTTAAACCTTCCATAAAATCAAATCTCCAAAAATAAAATTTACTAAATTTTTATTTAATGTTCAGGCGATACCGAGAAACTCACGAATAAAGTCGTTAGAAACGCAAAAATATACGCCTGCAAAAACGCTACAAAAATTTCGAGAAAAGACATTAGCACTATTACCGTTATTGAAGCGGCAGCCACGCCGTAATTTTTAAAAATAATTATCAGTCCCAAAAGCGTTGCTATCAGCGCGTGGCCGGCAAAAATATTGGCAAAAAGACGTATAGCCAGCGCGACAGGTCTTACAAACGCGCTTATAATTTCAAGCGCATATATGGGAAGTATCATAAGTAACGGCACTTTGGGTGCGAAATTTACTATATAATGCCGCAATCCCTGCTGTTTTATGCCCGCCGCGTGAATCACAAAAAAAGAAATCATAGCTAAGCTGCCCGTAATCCAGATATTAGCCGTGGCGGGGCCACCGAAATGGTTTTCTTTGCCGGTCGTCAGGTGTATAATCATTTCGGTAGGTATCATACCGAGCAGATTCAGACTTAATATAAAGAAAAACAGCGTCCAGATAAACCCTATAAATTTGTCTGTGTTCTCGCCCAAAATCGGCCTGGCCATCTGGTCGCGCAAATACACACAAATCAGCTCGATAAGATTTTGAAAACCTTTGGGTATGAGTCCGGTTTTTCGTCTTGCTGACAGCAGAAACAACGCCAGCAGCAGTACCATTGCCAGAGTTATCGAAAACATATGATTGCTGACGATTATCCGGTGGCCGCCGATGGAAAACTCGAACAGCGGCACCGACAAAACCGGCTTAAGCGGATTAAACTCGCATAGAACGCTATTATATGAATTTAAAAAACTCAAGACTTCCTGTCTTCTAAAAAAATTCACTTACCTGTGATTTTTATTTCTTTCGCGCATCCCGTGTCTCTTTGAACAGCAGATACAGCATACCGGTAAAACTCAAAAAAAATCCGCCCAGCAGAAAATAAGGAAAACTCGTATGCCGGGCTTCGTCTAATTTATAGCCGATATAACAAAACACGGCAATCACGCCGCCGAACTCAAATCCCGCCCCAAGCAGTTTGGAGGGCAGTTGCCGATTCTTTTGGTCGCCGGGCGTTTCCAATAGCCGATTCCACCTGAAGCATACTTCTTATAAAAAATTATAAAGGCCATAGCTTATGCCGAACACCGGATAAGTCAATATAAAAGTTAATCGACAAAACAGGGGGTAAATAATGAAAAAATATCCGAAATGATTTTTCCGCCGACAGGACGCAAAACCGCGTTTTTTACTTATTATCGAACTTTTTTTTCAATCGGCGGCAGTAAAATCAGGATAGCTAACGTTACAGCGGTAGCGATTAGAGCTATAAAATACATTTTTGCTCCGCAGGCCATACCGATAGCCGCGACAATCCAAACCCCTGCAGCGGTGGTCAGGCCGTGGACGCTTCCGCCGCTTTGAATTATGGCACCTGCGCCCAGAAAGCCAATGCCGGTAACGATTTGCGCCGCTATTCTGCCCGTGTCCGAACCCGGCAAACTTGTCGAAATAATCGTAAAAACGCAGGAGCCGAGGCAAATCAGCGCGTTGGTGCGCAGCCCGGCCGGCTTGTCGTGAATATGCCGTTCATAACCTATTATACTGCCGAGAACCGCTGAAATCGCAAGCGATAAGACATCCTGCCAGTTTGCTTCCATACTCGCATTCCCTAAAAATCATAACTTGCATATTGTACAGAGAAATCCACAACATACAATAACCGCTCGGCAATTATTTTTCGTGTTAGAGACCCTATTTCTTGTTGATTTTTATTTTGCCGTTGGGCGTTATTTTCACAAAAATTGCGCCGTCTTTACAGGTATAAAAACTGTTTTCAAAGTTTTTTATCCGCTCGCTCAAGCCGGCAAAGCGAAATTCCGCACAGCTCGTAATCAAATATTCCGGCCTGAAAAACGTTATAAAGTCATTATCCGTAGTACGTTGTGAGCCGTGGTGCGGTGTGAGCATTATATCAATATCCAGGTCAGGATATAAATTCATCAGCTCTTTCTGTATATCAGCAGGGATGTCGGAGCAGAACAGAATTTTTCTGCCCGCATACTCGACCAAAATGACTAACGATGCCTCGTTATCAGAACCTAACTCCATATTTGACAACTCGTTAGGCCAAAGCAAAGTAATCTCCGCTCCGCCAATAAATTGTTTCTTCGGTGCCAGCTGCAAAGTGAGTTTTTGGTTAGATAAAAAGCGTTTTAAGTCCATTGCGGCAGGAGAGTTATTAATTTTTTGAATGAATTGGTCGGCTGTGTAGATATTTTGGCATTTATGGCTGGTTATTATTTCCGGCAAACCGTTGTAATGGTCTATGTCATCGTGACTTATGAATGCTGACTCTATTTTATTTATGGCGAAATAATTTAAAAATGGATTTACGATATTGCCGCCGATGTTGTTTTGGCTTATTGAGCCTGCGTCAATGAGCGTTGTTTTTCCATTAATATGGAGGATAGCGGCTTGGCCGTGTCCGACTGAAAGCAGCCAAACGCGCAAGTTTTTGTCAAATTTTGTCAAATTTTCGCAAAAAATCGCAAAAAATAGCAAGAAAATCACGAAAAAATAGATGAAATTAACGAAAAATCGTCTGAAATTGAGCAATTTCCACAAAAAAATCAGCAGGCAAATCGCCAAAATTATCGCAAGCCGAGGTTTGCCGATTAAAATTTGCGAGAATGGAATTTTGGCGCAGGCCATTACAAAATCTGAAAAAATGTCAGCTAAAAAAGTTAAAAAGCAGAGCAGACCTGTTGAAATTGTCGGCAAAATAAAAGCGAGCAGAATTTGAAATGTGCCGAGTACTAAAATTATCGCAACGAGAAAACCAGCGGGAACAGCCCAGAAAGGCGCAAGTAGTTGAATTCGATAAAAATGCCAGGCAATTACCGGCGCAGCTGCCAGCCATGCGGTACAGCCGGTTGAGAATGCGGCGAGAATAATTTTTAAAAATTTGTAAAGAAAAGGATTTTTTAAATTTTCAAACGGCAGCATAATAAAATTTAAAAACGGTGTATAAAATAAAATTATGCCGGCAGTCGCGGCAAAAGATAATTGAAAGCCCGCGTCAAAAATATCCGTTGGTTTTATGAGTAAAAGAACAATCGCAGAAATCGCTAAGCTGTTTTTCGGATTTGTGCGAACATTGAACATATAGCTTGTGCAGAAAACAGCAGCCATAATTCCCGCTCGCAGCGTAGAGGGCTGGGCGGGTACGACTAAGAGAAATACTATTACCGCTGTAATGCAGACGATTGCCCGGCCTATATGCAGGAGGCCAAGTCTCTTGGCGAGCCACCACGCAAGAGCGGCCAGAATGCCGACATTAAAACCTGAAAGGGCGACTAAATGTACCAATCCTGTGCTTATAAAGGCGTTATAGAGTTTTGGCGTTATTTTGGTTCTGCTGCCGAGCAGCATCGCTTTAATCAAAGATGTCGAGTCGTTATCCTGTGAATCGTCAATGATTGCGCAGGACGCTAATTTTTGCAGTTTTTGTTTTATGCTGATTGTCGCGATTTTTGGGGAGTGTGGGGAGTCTATAATTGTAATTGCGTTTGCGGATTTGATGGAGGCGGAAAGATAAACGTTGTTTCGTCTCATATATTCGGCAGTATCGAATTGGCCGGGGTTGTCGGCGGATTGGAATTTCTGGAGCTTGCAGAATGTTTCAAAGCTGTCGCCGATTTTTACGCAGTTTGTGTCTTCGGAGATGTAAAATTTTATTGTGCCTGTGGCGTTTGTCCAGCCCGCGGCGGTTTTGGCGGAATATACCTTTGCGTAAAATGATGTGTATGGCAGGTTTTGAGCGTATTTAGAGAAATACCAGCGTTCGTCGGCTTTTACGACAACAGGCTGCGAAATGACTTTGGCTTTTATGCGGGCGAAAGTGAAGTTTTCTATAGCGATTGTGCGAATGTCATTTTGGGCAGGGCGAGCGAAATATAAAAGTCTAAATCCGCCGAGACAGGCGAAGCATAAGAGAACGGAAATGAAAATCAGATTGGCGTTTTTTATGAGTAAAAAGTATGAGATAAAGCAAATGACAAAAATAATTGCCCAGACAATCGGCGGGAAATTAAAATAAAATTGCAGGATAACGCCGATTATAGGAGCGGTAGCGGGCAAAACGGCAGGGCAGGAGAGTAGCGATTGTTTGAGCCTGCTCGGCCAGGGCGTAAGCTGGTTTTGAAACTCCTCGATTTTTTTACGAATTTCGTCCATAGAATAGCCACAGAGGGCTTCGTGTTTCGTTGTTCGTGAAGCGTGAAGCGAAAAAAACAACGAAATACGCTTGTATCAATTAACAAAAGCACAAATAGCGTAGTAGTACTAACTATATGATAGCGGTATTTGCGGATGTGTGCAATGGGATTTTGTGAGGAAAGGGCTTGAGTATTTCAGGTATATTTGGTAATCTTTGAATCTTAACCGCGTGGGCTTCCGCCGCCGCTAAAGCTATGTCGGGCAGGCAGAGATCACAGAGATTAGTATAACCGCGGATTGCGCGGATTTCACGGAATTTTTGTTGTTTTTAATCAATTTTGATGCGGTTTTGTAAAAAAGGCACAAAGGCACGAAGATTTTTTAGACACGGATTAACGCGGAATTACGCAAATGTTTTCTCAAACTTAGGGCTTTTTTAGGAAGTTTTTTAAGGGGGTATTTCACTCAAAGCGCACTCCTCGTGTTTGACGATATAAGGGGATAGAAACCAATTTTGTAAACCCTTATTACACAAGGAGGTGCGTTATGCTTAAACGCGTTGCTTTAATGGAATCTATATCGTCAAACCTAAACGACTTTCTCAAAAAAATCACAAACAATTTACCACTGCCGGACAAAAAGTTCATTCGAGACAGCCTCATAGGTCTTATTCGCTGCGGCAAGCCCATCGTCTGTCAGATGGCAAGGCATCTGCCCAACCAGCGGACAAAATTCCTCTCACGGTTAGACAGACTCGAAGCTCACCTTGTAAAGAACAGCAGCTTCGACAATAAAATTAAGGCTGAACTGCCGCATACATGGCTGCCATTTATTAAGGATGATACGCCGATAATTCTCGACCTTTCAGACATTGCCAAGCCGCTGGCAAAGAAGATGGATTATATAGCTACGGTTCGCGATGGCAGCAGCGGCCAGTTGGTCAATGGTTATTGGTTAGTTGAATTGTACGCATCGCTTAGCCGAAAAAATCCTGTTCCGTTATTGCTGGAACCGTTCAGCCATGAAGAACCCTGCAGCCCCGGACAAAACCCCATAGTTCTTAATGCCATCCATAAGATTTTTGAGCTTACAGGCAACCACGGTGTACTGGTAATCGACAGAGGGTTTGACAGCCGGGTTATGTTTGACGACTGGCTGGATAATCACTTTCGCTTTGTTGCCAGACTTGTAGGAAACAGGAATTTGACGGTGGTTTACGAGGGTTCCGGGCAAACAGTCATTCGTGCAGATTCACTCGCCGAGCAGGTTCCATCGCCGCATCGTTTTCATAAACTTGTCAAACGTCGCGGCAAACCGACAATTCGTATAACACAGATAGGCTGGACAAAAGTTCGTCTGCCCGAACGGGAGGAAGAATTGACAATGGTTGTTTCCAGACTCCCCGGCGTGGATAAGCCGATGATGCTGCTGACGAATTTGGCTGTGGAGGATTTTGATGATGCCGAAAAAGTATTGCGTCTCTATATACGCAGGTGGGAATGTGAAGAGGCGATTCGCTTCCTGAAAAATCAGGTGAACCTTGAAAAAATAAGAACGTTTAGCTGGAATGCGATTTGCCGGCTGGTATTGCTGGCGGTACTGGTGATGACATATTTAGGCTGGCTTGTCGAAACAGCTCCGAGTATCTGTGATAGATTAGTTTACCTTAGCCAACCGCTGCCGGATAAGCCGGAATTTATTTTGTATCGTTTGAAAGCGGGCCTGACGGAAGCGGTAAATACCTGTTTTTGGCGGTATAAAGATTTGCTGCGTCTGTCATTACAGGAAAACCCCTAAGTTTGAGAATGTTTTTTATTGATTATTCATATGCCGCAGAATATACTTGTACCTGATAAAAATTGAGGTTTTGAAAGGCAGAATAAATGAGGAAACTAACTCTCATATTGGTCTGTATAATTGCGGTTGGTTCGACTGTCGCAAAGGCTGATGAAAAACTTGTAGATTTAGTAAAAAAAGTTAAGCCCAGCGTCGTTCTTATTTCGACTTTCGATAAGGACAACAAGCCAATCGGTCAGGGAAGCGGATTCTTCATAGATAATAAAGGCAGGCTTATCACGAACTATCACGTTATCGAAGGCGCTTATTCGGCGACTGTTAAAACCTCGACAGGCAATGAATATCCGGTGCAGGGTATTGTTGCCAAAGACACCGAGGCCGATATTGTCAAACTCGTCGTGAACCTGCCGGATGCCAATGTAACATTCTTGAACCTTAGCGTGAATGTACCTTCTGAAGGTGAGGATATTTTTGTTATAGGTAATCCCCTCGGCCTTGAATCAACCGTATCGAGCGGTATCGTATCGGCAGTTCGAGATATTCCGGCTTTTGGCAAAATACTCCAGATAACCGTTCCGATTTCGCCCGGCTCAAGCGGAAGTCCGGTTATCAACAGCAAAGGTGAGGTGATAGGCATTGCTACCCTTATCGTAACAAAAGGCCAGAATCTCAATTTTGCGATTCCCAGCGACAAAATCATTGCCCTAAAAGAAACCGCCAAAACAGCCTTATCTGAATCATACGCTTCGTTGACAATAGATGCAAATGTTGATACAAGCCAGATAGCATCTGAAATTGCCCGGGAACTCAGAGCAATATCAAAAGATGATGTAATCAAGGAATTCGCTGAGAGGATAGATAATGCTCCAACTAAATACACATCGGATAAAAACGGATTTTCCGTTACATTCCCCTCGCAACCTACATTGACCAAAGTAACGGGCGATATTCAAACTACTATGAACTATCAAGCAAACTCGAGCGACGGGTTGGTGTCATATAATGTCTTTCTAAACTATTTGGACAAAAAACTCTTAAGTGCTGAATCTCAAAAGATTTTTTTGGATAGCCATTTAGCGGGCAGACTGTTGATTTCAGAAAATAGTAGGGTTATCACAAACAACCAACTTGTTTTTCGTGGTTTCAATGCAAGAAATTATGAATATATTGATGTCTTTGAAGGTGTTGATATATTACATAAAGGGATTGTTTTTATCGTTGATGGTGATTCTGTGTCGCTAACAATGGTTTATCCTAATACCGTAGTACCAGATTATTCATTTGATAAATTTGTGGCCTCTTTCAATCTAATACCACTGGCACCACAACTGAAAGAAGAACCTTGGGAGGATAAAGTATTAGGATTACAAATAAGGCCACCTACGGATATGGATGTTTATAAAACAAACAATCCTAAAACAGGTTTGATTGTTATATTTAGTAACAAAGCGGGGCATTCCCTCGGTATCTTCGATGTAAGTGTTCTTTATCCGAATAAGACGGCTGTGGAAGTTGAAAGAGAATTGGCGGGGGTGGAAAAAGATTTAGATGGTTGGTATCGGATACCATTATTAAATCCCTCGAAAACCACAGAAATGGTTCAATTATCGAAAATCCTTAAACATGGTTCTAAAATTTATATGGTTCAAGGGTATGGCCCGGCGAAAACACTATTTAGATCTGAGTTAAAATTTAAAAAGGCCGCAGACAGTCTCAGATTTGCTAGTGATTGAATAACCGAATGCTCGATAATCGGGAGGATGAGAAAAATAGGTTCAGCCCTCGAACAATACAAAATCTTAAAAACCTTAGACACGGAACTGGCAAATAAATTGTTTAACTTGATTAATAAGTAGGTGTTCCCGAACCAACTACACTTTTTTCACTTTTAACTTTTACCCTTTTCCTTTGAATCTTTAATTTTTCTATATGTAATTTATCAGGTATTTGAAATAATACTATTAAGAAACGAAACTAATATCAAATAGAGTTGATAATACCACGATATATCATATGGATTAGTGTTGATGGGTACAGAAAAAAAGAAAATTGAACAACTAAGGACACTATTTAAATACGTATCAGATTCTCCTAAAATAATAGATGATATCTTTCTGAATCACAAAATACGGTTTACACAGCCTGCTGCACTAAACGACCCTTTAGAGTTCAATCCTGCTATTAGGTTCGATCCAGAAGGTGATAACTTCAAACGGTTTAAATACAATGAGATTACATTCCCAAGTATACACGATTGGGAACGTCTAAATTTGATAGAACAAAGAATAAACAACTTTGGAATGCTCTCTCTTACGGACAATCCATATTCTTTTGAAATGTGGTGTCATTACGCAAATGGACACAATGGCATTCTCATAGAATTCAACATACCTGACAAATCAAAGCCAACATTACAATTAATAGAAGGGGTTAATCTCAGAGCACACAAAGTCAAATATGTCAGAGACTATATGATTAATATGGACAGGCTATATCAAGGAGGAAATAGTATCCCATTCCATAAAATCAGGGATGCCATTTTTCTAAGAAAGACCCTGCATTGGAGATACGAAAGAGAATACAGAATTATTCGGCAGCTTACCGAGTGCGATACCTATAAACCTCCTGCACAAAGGACATCATATCGCGACAGGGATGGTCTATATCTTTTCCCATTGTCACTAAATTGTATTTCTTCTATTATATTTGGCATAAATACTTCACAAGAACTTAAAAGAAAGATAATTAAATCTTGTAACGGCACGCATATTAACTTTCTCCAAGCCATCGTATTTAAAGATCTTCAGAATAAGATTGATTTCATACCGATAGATCAATTTGGAACAATAGATAAATATTTAGAACAGTTGCCTCAGATATTTACATTCGATTCAATTGAACGTAAATATAAAGACCTTTATATTACCGTTAACTCGCTGAATGAAATACCTTATTACCCTCGTCAGCCAAATGACTATGACGAATTCTATAAGAAACAACTAAAAAAAAGGAATAAATAGTGGCCGTTTGGGCAGTTGAAAAAGCATTTCTATTTTCAATTTTTTCAAAGACAACGGAAATAAATTTACAGACGGCGGTGAAGAAACAGTGAATAATTAATAATGAATAATGAATAATTGTGGAATCGCCGATGGCGATGAGATATTAAATGACCGCTCGCTTACGCTTGCGGCTCTGATGAGGGAGAATGAAACAAAACCGCGTGGGCTTCCGTCTTCGCTAACAGCTACGACGCGACAAAAGAGCCCACCCTACAATTTTTTATGACCGCGCGCTTACGCTTGTGGCTCTGATGACCCCGCCAAGGTATTGGCGGGGCTAAGCACGGAATAGAGAAACGAGAATCGAGATTTGAAATTTAAAACAACCCCCGCCATCCGCCTTCGCCAAGTCTTCGGACGGACAGGCAAGTGCGGGGGCTAAGCAAAACCACGTGGACAGAAAATCTGTCCACCCTACTGAACTGAACCACAAACCTACATTGATTATTACGCCCTTTCAGGGCTTAGGATTTTTTACTGTTTTTTAACCCAGGGCGTTGCCCTGGGCTGATATGTTATGCCCTTTCAGGGCAGATGAATGGAATTTGAAATCGCAGGTTTTAAAATGGCAGACGCTGGTATTTGCGGAGGGGTGCAACAGGATTTTGCGGGGAAAGAGCTTGAATACTTTAGGCATATTTGGTATTTTGTCTGATGAAAAGAGAATGCAGATATAACCGCGTGGGCTGAAGCCCACCCTACAAAACGAGATTGCCGCGTCGGCCTTTCGGCCTCCTCGCAATGACAGCGGTCGCGGGAATCGACACGAAGCAACCCCCAGCATAAAGCTGGGGGCTAACTATAACCGATTATATATGGAGATGTATCAGGATGTTTGATCTTGTGCCAATATCGCTAACGGGTTTTAATAAACTTAAGGAGGAACTGCTCCAGCTCGAGAAAGAAGCGGTTGAAGTCAGGAAAAGAGTCAGTGAAGCTCGTGAGCAGGGCGATTTAAGGGAAAATGGCGAGTATATTTACGGTCGCCAGCAGTTAGGCTTTATCGAAGGGCGGCTGGGGGAATTGAGGGCGCAAATAAACCGGTCAGATAAAGTGGATTGCACGAAAGTTCAATGCGATAAAGCCGTGTTCGGCACCATCGTAACTTTGCTGAATCTGAATACCCAGGAGAAAGTAACCTATCAATTGCTGGGGCCTCACGATGCTGATATTGATACGGGAAGCATTTCGATTCATTCGCCGGTCGGAGACGCTATTCATGGGCTCGCGATGGGAGAAAAGGCGTTAGTAAAGAACCCTCGCGGCGAATTTCAATTTGAAGTGATTGATATCGCTAAATCGCAAATTGAGTAATACTTTAGCCGAATGTAGAAAAAACAGCGTGGGCTAAAGCCCACCCTACAAAACTGGATTCCCGCTTTCGCGGGAATGACAAGTTGTATTTGGCACTTAGCTAAAGTATTACGAAATTGAGTAGAATCAGCCAAGCTGAATATCAAATTTATCCGCAGCGGCAAGAGCCATTTTAACATTCCCGAATGGTGCGCTTATCGCGAAACCCGCTACCCGGTCTTTTATCTGCTCCATAAGTTCTTTGGCGATTTGCACGCCGAGTTTTTTGCTCTGGAGCTGGTCTTTGGCTGTCGCCATTCTATCGAGGATATTTTTCGGCACGACAACGCCCGGCACTTCGTTGGCCATAAATTCTGCGTTCTTAAAACTCGTAAAAGGCCATATCCCTGCAATTACAGGTATCCTGCAATCCGCCGCGTCAAGAAAATCAAACAAACTCCTGCTGTCAAAGACCGGCTGGGTTATCGCGAACTCGGCACCTGCGGCAATTTTCTTTTTGAACCGCTCAAGTTCTCTTTTCATTTCCGCCGCGACGGGATTTGCGCCGACCCCGACGACTAATGCAGTCTTTGGCGTAAAACCATTGCCCGCAATATCGAGCCCGCAATTTAAATCGCTGACGACTTTTGTCAACGCTGTCGAATCGAGGTCGAATACGCCGGTCGCGTTCGGATATTCGCCTAACTTCGGCGGGTCGCCTGTGATAATTAAAACATTCCGCAGACCGATTGTATGTATGCCCAGCAGGTCCGACTGCATAGCGATTATATTTCTATCCCGACAGCAAAAATGCAAAAGCGTCTCTATTCCGCACGCCTGCTGGAGTTTTATTGCGGTTATCATTGCGCTGATTCGCGAACTTGCACGCGGCCCATCGGGGATATTCACCGCATCAACGCCCGCCTGTTTGCACAGATTTACCTTTTCGATAAGCCCCGACAAATCCGCACCCTTCGGCGGCGAAATTTCAATCGTAATTATTTTTTGCCCGGCGGCAAGTTTTGCGCCGAACTGCGATTTATCCTTCAATTCAACAGGAATTTGCCGAACGGCTTTTTCAACCTGTCTAATTTCGATAGCAGGGGGGCGTTCAGATTTGTCGATTGATTTTACGGCCTGGGCGATTTGCCTGATATGTTCGGGCGTTGAGCCGCAGCAGCCGCCGATGATTCTTGCGCCGCGCTGATAAAATCTCTTTGCGTACTCGGCCATATACTCCGGCGTTGACATATAGAGCGTTCTGCCGTCAACGGTCTGCGGCAAGCCCGCGTTTGGCTGAATGGAAATCGGCTTTGTCGCGACCGTTTTCAGAACATCGAGGCAATCGAGCATCGCCGCCGGTCCGAGCAGGCAATTCAGACCTGCCGCTGCAACGTGACTGCACCGGCAAAGTTCAATAATCGCCTCATCAAGTCGGTCGCCGAAAAGTGTTTCTTTATTTTCGTTCACAGACAACTGTGCAACAATTTCAAGTCCGCAAACCGAGCCGGCCGCTCTGACGGCCAAAAGCAGTTCAGCAAGATTGCCGAACGTCTCAAACAGCAGAAAATCCGCCCCCGCGTCAGCCAGCGACTTAATTTGCCTCTCGAATATCTCAATAATCTGCTTTTCGGAGAGTTTGGCCGAGCCTTCAATACCGAGCGGCCCAATGGCGCCAGCAACAAGGGCGTTTCCGCCTGCCGCCTCTTTGGCAATTTTAACCGCTGAAGCGTTTATTTGCTCAACCTTATCGAACAGGCCGAATTTGGCCAATTTGTATTCGTTTGCGCCGAAGGTGTTGGTTTCTATAAAGTCCGCACCGGCAGAGACATACTGCTCGTGGATGTCCTTTATCAGGCCAGGCCTGGTGATATTAAGTTCGTCAAAACAGGTATTTACGAACACACCCTTTGAGTAGAGCATTGTCCCCATCGCGCCGTCGCCGATGACAACCTGCTTCGATAATAGCCGGGATAATTTTGTGTTTTGTTCCATAGCGGGCGATTCTAACCGCAGATTACGCGGATTTCACGGATTTTTTTATTACTATTGCAAGTATCATTGCCGGGGAATAATTGAAACGCAATACCGAATTCCATTGTAAAAACTTCTTTTTCGGCTTATAGTTCCGCCAAAATGAGTATTTTTGAAATAACCAAAACAGATTCACAAAGCAATGCGCGAACGGGATTGCTGCGGACTGCACACGGTACAATCAAAACTCCTGTCTTTATGCCTGTTGGGACGAAAGGCGCGGTAAAGGGAATTTTGCCGGCGCAGTTAGTCGAGGCGGGCAGCCAGATAATTTTAGCAAATACATTTCATATGCTCCTTCGCCCCGGTGTTGAAATTGTTGAAAAGGCAGGGGGATTGCACAAACTTATGGCGTGGAACAGGCCTATTCTTACCGACAGCGGCGGGTTTCAGATTTTTTCGCTAAGTTCCATAAATTCCATAACCGATGACGGTACGGAGTTCGCCAGTCCTTATGATGGGGCGAAAATCAAACTCGACGCTGCGATTGCGACGAATATTCAAAATCGGCTCGGCGCTGACATTATTATGTGTTTTGATCAGTGTCCTGCTTTTGATGCGCCGCAAAAGGAGCAGGAAAAGGCTGTCGAACGCACAATAAAGTGGGCAAAAATCTGCAAAAACTCACATTCCAATGAAAAACAGCTCCTTTTCGGCATTGTTCAGGGGCAAACTGACGAGAATTTGCGTAAAACTTGTGCAAAAGAATTGATAAAAATAGGTTTCCCCGGTTATGCTTTGGGTGGATTAAGTGTTGGCGAGGGGACGGAAGGTATGCTCAAAACTGTCCGTTTTGCTGCGCCGCTGCTGCCGGTGGATAAGCCGAGATATTTGATGGGAGTTGGAACGCCTGCGGATATTATCCAGGCGGTACAGGCGGGAATTGATATGTTTGACTGCGTTATGCCGACGCGGAATGGCAGAAACGCCCTTGCTTTTACCGAAAAAGGGGCTATCAGGTTGAGAAATGCGGCTTTTGCTGACGATTTTACGCCTGTTGACGCGAATTGCGGGTGTGTTTGCTGCAAAACATTCAGTAAATCGGCGATTCGACACTTTTTTAATACCGGCGAAATGCTCGGCCCGATTATGCTCGCGCTGCATAATATAGTTTTTTATCATAATTTAATGGACAAAATACGGCAAAATATAGAGAATGACACGTTCAATAGCTGGGCAGAGCAGGCTTTGGAAAGCCCGGCTTATGCCCGGAAAGAAATAAGTGCATAAGAGCATAAGTTATAAGAAACTAAAGAAAGGATTATGAATGGAAGTTTTAGGAATTTTGGCAGAAGCAAATGTACCGGAGGTAATTACGGCTGATGATATTTCCGCGGAAAGTCAGCAGACAACAGGCACAACTATACAGACAGACCCGAACGGGGCTGCAAAACCTGTTGTGAAAAATCCAAAAGCACAGTGGCAGCAGTTTATTTTCATCGGTTTGATTTTTGTAGTTATGTACTTCATAATGTTCAGAGGCCCCCGCAAGAAACAACAGCAGCAAAAACAAATGATAATGGCTCTGAAGAAAAACGACCGAGTTCAAACCATCGGCGGGATACTCGGCACAGTTCTTGAAGTAAGCGAGACGGAAGTTGTTCTTAAGATTGACGAGGCGAATAATACAAAGCTTCGCGTTCTGCCGTCAGCGGTGAGCAGGGTAATTGAGCAGAAGTAAAGTAATAGCCAGTAGCCAATAGTCAGTAGAAAGTAGAAATTTGAGCCGCCTTCGGCGGAGGTAATTTTTTCAGGGAATTGATATGGATAGAAATGTTGTACGTTTCGGATTGATTGCGGTTGTTGTTTTGGTTTTGTTTGCGGCGTTTGAGCTGTATCCGCCGCAGGAGACTTTAAAGCCCGGTATTGATTTGGCCGGCGGTACGAGTCTTATTTACGAAATTGACACGACAGGTTTGGAAGGCGGCGAGATGGATAATCTTGCGCAGAAACTTTCGCCTATACTTCTCAAACGAATTGACCCCGGCAACGTGCAGAACATTATAATGCGTCCGCAGGGGGATACCCGGCTTGAGATTCAGGTTCCTCTTGCAAGCGCGGATACACAGGCCAGAAGACGGGCTTATGATGAGGCGATTAGCGACATTTCCAAAGACAATGTCAATCTGGCGACAATAAAAAGAACTCTGGCAAAAGAGCCGGGCGAGAGAGATAAGGTTTTTGCCGTGATGGCCGGCGACAGCAACGACAGGAGAGAGATTCTGGCTGGTCTTGCGGCGGCTTATGACGCAAGAAAAACTGCACAGGCAAAAAGAGACGCTCTGAAATCGTCGCTTGATACGATAGCTTTGGCTGTCGGCAAGGCGGGGGTGAGCGCGGAGTCGCTTGCCGGTGCGGCGAATCTTGACCCCAACGCACAGGCAAAGCAGATTGAAACACTTGTCGCGGACGCAAATTCGGCAATTTCCAAAAAACAGCTTAGCTCGCAGATTGAGCAATATATACAGGATTATAAGCAGTGGGCGCAGGTGGTTAATGAAATGACCGCGCCGCAGACCGGCATCAACGCGATGTACAAGCAGGCGGAGCTTAAACTTGGGAATTTCAATCTTAGCGTTGAGGCGATAGTCGAAGTGCTTGAAATGCCTGATAAATCCGTTAAGCGAGCCGAGATGCTGGAGCAATTCAAGGCGACATTCCCATCGAGAGCGGAAAAGATAGACAAGCTGACAGCGGTATTTAAGAATTACCGTTCGGTGAGAGGCAGGATTGACGGGCCTGAAGATGTCAAGAGAATGCTCAAGGGAGCTGGCGTTCTTGAGTTTCGTATTCTGCCGAAGTTAGACGATGGCAGGACGAATAAGGAAGAAATGGCCGGTTATGCCGAGTCGCTCAAGACTAAGGGACCGAAGCTGTCATCAGACACCAAATATGTATGGCTGCTGATAGAAAACTATGAAGACGGCGCCTGGCAGGCGAACGAAAGGAATCAGATTATTACCGGCTCGTTCGCGGATAAGTATTATGTTCTGGCGAGCAATCAGAAAGGCGAGTGTCTGACCCGCAACACCGGCAAAAAGCCGTGGAAGCTGCAAAAGGCAGGAACGACATCCGACCAGCTCGGCAAACGTGCAATCGCGTTCGGCTTTGATGAGGTCGGCGCATCGCTGTTCTATGATGTAACAAGAAACAATCTCCAGAGGCCTTTGTGCATTATCCTTGACGGCGTGGCGATATCGTCTCCGAATATCCGCAGCGCGATTCGCAGCAGCGGCGTAATCGAAGGCGACTTTACGCAGACCGAGCAGATGGATATGGTTGACAAGCTCAACGCAGGCTCTCTGCCGGCAAGATTGATAGACCCTCCTGTTTCAGAAAAGACAATCGGGCCGAGCCTCGGAGCGGATAATCGCGACGAAGGCATTAAAGCGGGCTATCTGTCGCTGCTTGCGGTCGCGGCATTCCTTATAGTTTATTACAGAATCGCCGGTTTGATTGCGGCTATATCGCTGGCGTTGAATATCTTTTTCGTTCTGGCGGTTATGGCTCTTACCCGCGCGACGTTCACGATGGCGGGCATTGCGGGTATCGTACTGACAATCGGTATGAGCGATGACGCGAACATTTTGATTTTTGAGCGTATAAGAGAAGAGCTTGATAAGGGAGCAGGTCTTCGGACAGCAATATCCAACGGCTACAACAGAGCTGTTGTTACAATTTTAGACTCAAACTTAACGACGTTTATTCCGATGGTGATTCTGTATATGGTCGCGTCGGAAGAAATCAGAGGTTTTGCGATAACGACGATGCTCGGTATCGTGTCGTGTATGTTCACGGCGGTTTTTGTATCCCGCATAATTTTCCACGTTATGCTTAATAACGGCGTGATTATCGACAAACTCACAATGCTGCGAGTTATTAAAGTGCCGAATATCAACTGGATGGGTATGAGGCCCGTTCTGCTGACAATCTCGGTGATATTTATGGCGGCAAGCGTGTTTGTGTTCGTCAATAGAGATGACACCAAAAACAGCAAGTATGATATCGAATTTACCGGCGGCACAAGTTTGCAGATAAATCTCAAGGCTGACAGTCCTTTAGAAAGAGCCGATGTCGAAAAGATAATACAGCAGAAAGGCGAGCAGCTCGGCAACAAACCTATAGCGGCAGCCAGAGTTTATAGCGTCGGCGACAAAGAAGCCAAACTGCAATATGAAATTACAACTACAGAGACGAACAAAACCACGGCGGCAGTGGTGTTTAAGGCAGGGCAGAGCCAAACCGTTCAGGGCGTAACAGACACAATCAACACGGTACAGGAAACCCTTCGCGGCAGACTCACTAATTTGGCGGTATCACAGGATTCGGCTGACCCGCAGAAATTTGTCATAACAACGAGCCAGACGAATACGCCGATTGTTAGCAGGATTTTGACCAAGGCTTTCGGCGAAGTCGCCTCAATCGTACCGCCGACAGTCGATGAGATTGTCAGTCGGGCAGTTAAGGAAGCGTTCGCCAATAAGCTGGAGATGCTTGATAATTTGCATCCGCAGATAGTTTCGAGCGGCAAAATAGACGATGCGATGGTTGACAGTTATCCTGAACTGGCTAATTTCCTCGGCGGTATAAAGATTGAATTTACCGTCGATAAGGCCTGTACAACGGCACAAATGAAGCAGCGGTTCGACGATATACGGTTTAAGCCGGATATGGAAGATATTGTATGGTATGAGTATCTTCTGGCAAATGGGCAGGCCGCCTCGACAGTCGCGGGGCAGGCTGAAACCGCCAAAGATGAGCCGAGTACGAAATTTGTATATTACAGCGCAGAGCCGGAAGCCGGTTTTCGTCAGTTTAGCGATGATGAATGGACGCAGTTTGTAAATAATGAGACCAAAAAGATAACCGAGGCCGCATCGCTGCAAAGCTCGCTGCCAAGAGTAACGCAGGTTGCGCCGTCAATCGGCCAGGAAGCCAAAGCGCGTGCTATGGTTGCTACTGTGCTGTCGCTGATTGCGATGTGCATTTATGTTTGGCTGCGATTCGGAACGCTGCGGTTTGGTATCGCTTCGCTTGTTCCGCTTTTCCACGATATTGTGGTTACCATCGGCGTTGTAGTCGGCTGTACTTATGTGGCTGATACGTCCTGGGGGCAGAAGATGCTCATAGGCGATTTTAAAATCGACCTTGCGATGATAGCGGCGTTTCTGACGATTATCGGTTATTCGATGAACGATACAATCGTTGTGTTCGACCGTATTCGCGAAAACAAGGGCAGATTGGCAACGATTACGCCGAAGATTATCAACGATAGTATAAACCAGACTTTGTCGAGAACGATAATTACCTCTTTTACAACATTCTTTGCGGTTCTTATACTGTATGTCTGGGGCAGTAACGCTACTCGCGGATTTTCTTTCGCGTTGATGTTTGGTATTTTTATCGGTACATATTCGTCGATAGCAATCGCGGCGCCGGTACTGCTGCTCTGGAAAAAGAAATCAATGACAGAGAGCAATAAGTAAATTTACTGTTGATGCCCCGTCAAGCAATTTGGCGGGGCTTTAGTACGCGGCGGTTAAGTAGAACAATGCGCAATGATATAAAAACAGGAATGCTGGCGGGTACTGTTCTGTGCATAGTGGGCATAGTCTGGTTC
>MHXU01000099.1 GCA_001824555.1 Planctomycetes bacterium GWC2_45_44 | reverse complement strand
AAACAGCGTAACGCAGATTATCGAGCAGAAGATGACCGGCTTCAGCAAGATGCTGTATCTTTCCGCCAGCAGCGATTCGTCCGGCGCATCGCGTATAGAGCTTACCTTTGCTCCCGGAACCGACCCTGATATGGCGTGGTCGCAGGTACAGAATAAATTGCAGCTTGCTATGGCAAGTCTGCCGGAAGTGGTGCAGCGTCAGGGTGTAAAGGTGAGTAAGTCCACTCGAAATTGGCTTCTGATTGTCGGCCTGATATCGGAAAACGGAAGTATGGACGGGCACGATTTGCAGGACTATGCCCAATCCAACCTTGAAAAAGTTCTTTCGCGTGTGCCGGGAGTCGGTGAAGTGGAAATCTTCGGCAGCCAGTATTCTATGCGAATCTGGCTGAACACGGATAAACTCACCGATTACCAAATGACGATTCAGGATGTAATAATGGCGCTGCGGGCTTATAACGTAGAGGTGTCCGCCGGTCAGTTCGGGGGTATGCCCGCGATAGAAGGCCAGCGTTTGAACGCATCGATTATCGTTCAAAGTATGCTCAAAACTCCGCAGGAGTTTGCCGCTGTCCCTATCCGCACCAACCCTGACGGGTCCGTTGTGCGAGTCGGCGATATCGGACGAACCGAACTCGGCGCCGAATCTTACGATATCGAAGCGTCTTTCAACGGCAAACCATCAGCGGTTCTGGCGGTCAGGCAGGCGGCAGGCGCAAACGCATTAGATGCCGCCAAAGCCATCAGAGCCAAATTGGAAGATATGAGCTATTTCTTCCCAGCCGGTATGAAAGTCGTTTATCCTTATGATACCACGCCATTCGTCAGGGTGGCAATCGAAGAAGTAGTTAAGACCCTTTTCGAGGCAATTCTATTAGTCTTTTTGGTGATGTATTTGTTTATGGGAAATATGCGTGCGACTTTAATCCCGACAATCGCGGTGCCTGTGGTGCTGCTTGGAACGTTCGCTACGCTGGGATTTTTCGGATTCTCAATCAATATGCTGACTATGTTCGCTATGGTACTGGCTATCGGGCTTTTAGTTGACGATGCTATTGTGGTGGTCGAGAACGTGGAACGAATTATGAGCGAGGAAGGACTTTCGCCCAGAGAGGCCACGAGCAAATCTATGGAGCAGATTACTCCCGCGCTGATAGGCATAGGATTAGTGCTGTCGGCGGTCTTTGGGCCGATGGCGTTTTTCGGCGGAGCGACCGGCGTTATATACCGCCAGTTTTCCATAACCATCATCGCCTCGATGCTTCTTTCGGTGGTTGTTGCATTGATACTCACTCCCGTCCTGTGCGCTTCACTTCTCAAACCTATACCAAAAGGACACGAGCCGGCAGAATCGAGCGTCTTTTTTCTGCGGCCGTTCTTCAAATGGTTTGACAGAAAATTTTTCCATATCAGAGATTTATATGTTGGATTAGTGGGCAAATCATTCTCGCAAAAATTCCGCTATCTTATAGCTTTTGTTCTGATTGTGGCTGCTCTGGGATTCATCTTCAAGCGAATGCCCACGGCTTATCTTCCTGATGAAGACCAGGGGATTTTGATGGTGCAGGCTATGCTGCCGGCAAACTCGACCATAGAGCAAACCAAAAAGGTAATGGATACTGTCAGAAACTACTTTCTCGAACAGGAAAAAGATTCCGTAGCTTCCTGTATGACGATTTCCGGCGCGAACTTTGCCGGACACGGACAGAATGCGGGAATGTCCTTTGTTAAACTCAAGGACTGGAAACTCCGCAACCGTGAGAATATGAAAGTAACGGCAATAGCTGGAAGAGCGATGATGGCTTTTTACCCTATCCGCAATGCTTTGGTATTTGCCTTTGCGCCTCCGGCTGTCATCGAATTAGGTATGGCAAAGGGATTTGATTTTCAACTGCTTGACCGCGGCGGTTTGGGACACACAGAACTGATGGCAATTCGCAACCAGCTCCTCGGTATGGCGGCGCAAGACCCGGTATTGGCCAAGGTTCGTCCCAACGGCCTTGAGGAC
This sequence comes from Planctomycetes bacterium GWC2_45_44, assembly GCA_001824555.1. Classification (GTDB taxonomy): domain Bacteria; phylum Planctomycetota; class Phycisphaerae; order Sedimentisphaerales; family UBA12454; genus GWC2-45-44. Next base: position 15,296 of record MHXU01000099.1, on the reverse strand, counting down.
GTTCCTGAATATCGAATTGACGTGGACTGGGAAAAAGCCGGCGCATTGGGGCTGCCCATTACCGACATTCATAACACGATTTCGGCGGCTTTCGGCAGCGCGTATATCAACGACTTCATTCAGGGTGGGCGAGTAAAAAGAGTGTATGCCCAGGCCGATGCTCCATATCGTATGCTGCCCAAGGATTTGGAAAAACTCTATGTGCGAAATACCAGCGGCAAGATGGTTCCGTTTTCTTCCTTTGCGTCCGGCCACTGGTCAAGCGGGTCTCCAAAATTGGAGCGGTTCAACGGCTTTCCATCTATAAATATTCAGGGCGAGGCGGCACCGGGAAGAAGCTCCGGCGAAGCGATGGCGGCTATGGAAAGCTTTATCAAGAAACTGCCGCAGGGAATCGGCTTTGACTGGACAGGGGTTTCATATCAGGAACGGCAGGCAGGCACGCAGACAGTTCCGCTATACGCCTTTTCCATTTTAATTATTTTCCTGTGCGTAGCGGCTCTGTACGAAAGCTGGACTATTCCATTTGTAAATATGCTGATGCTGCCGCTTGGCGTGTTAGGCGCGATGCTGGCGACATATTTGCGAGGTTTTCCAAACGACGTTTATTTTCAGATAGGATTTCTAACCACTCTGGGCTTGTCCACAAAGAACGCTATTTTGATTATTCAGTTTGCGCAACATCGTATGGATAATGGAGAAGGATTAGTCGATGCAACTCTTGGAGCTGTGAAAACCCGATTCCGACCTGTTATGATGACCTCGCTGGCGTTTTTCTTCGGCGTTTTGCCGCTGGCTATATCCACAGGCGCAGGAGCGGGAGCGCAAAATGCCATAGGAACGGCTGTTTGCGGCGGAATGCTGTCTGCGACATTTATCGATTTGCTTTTCATTCCGCTGTTCTTTGTCCTTGTATCGCGTTTCTTTGCGAGAAAACGGAAAATATCAATTACAACGCAGGAGGTGCGTTAATATGCGAAAGATGTTATTAATTTTCGGCTTAATCCTAAATTCCCTGATTAGCGGATGCTCGCTTGCTCCTAAATACGCAAGGCCGGACGCTCCCGTTCCGGCAGAGTGGCCTAAAGGCGCAGCATATAAAGAAAACAAAGCTGACGCTAATGCTCCGCAGGCATCGGAACTTAAATGGCGTGATTTTTTTACCGACCAGCGGCTCGTCAAAATTATCGAGACTGCGCTGCAAAATAACCGCGATTTGCGAATAGCCGGTTTGAACGTCGAAAAAGCGCGCGGAATGTACGGCATAAAGCGCGCCGAACTTTTGCCGACGATTAATGCAACCGGCGGATGGAGCAGGCAACGCACTCCTGGCGACCTTTCGGCGACAAAGAAAGCGGTAACAACGGAAAAATACAGCGTAGATTTTGGTATGGCTTCGTGGGAGATTGACTTTTTCGGATACCTAACCAGTCTGAAAGACCGCGCTCTGAAAGAATACTTGGCAACTGAACAGGCTCGCCGCAGCGCACAGATTTTATTAGTGTCGGAAGTCGCCGGCGCGTATCTGACTTTGGCCGCGGATAATGAAAATCTCCGGCTTGCACAATCCACTTTGGACGCTCAACAGGCCGCTTACGATTTAATTCAGCGGCGTTATAAAAACGGACTTGCGCAGGAACTGGATTTGCTTCAGGTTCAAACAAGAGTGGATTCGGCGCGCGTGGATATAGCGTTGTACACTCGATTGGCTGCCCAGGACGAAACGGCTTTGAACCTTTTGGCAGGCTCGTCGGTGCCGAGCGAACTGCTGCCGGCTGACTTGAATTCGATTAACCAGCCGAAAGAAATTTCCGCAGGCATTTCGTCCGAGTCGCTCCTTCGCCGGCCTGATATTCTTCAGGCGGAAAATATGCTCCAGGCCGCCAATGCGAATATCGGCGCGGCCAGAGCTGCCCTTTTCCCCCGCATTACTCTGACGACTTCCGTCGGAACGGCCAGTTCCGAATTGTCCGGACTGTTCCAGCCCGGCTCGTCAACGTGGAATTTTGCGCCGCAAATCGTGATGCCTATTTTTGACCCGCGCGCATGGTCTGCGCTGACTGTAACTAAAACGGAACAAAAAATAGTTCTCGCTCAATATGAAAAATCAATTCAAAAGGCCTTTAAGGAAGTGGCCGACGCTCTTGCGGTACAGGGTACGATAGGCCGGCAGTTGTCGGCGCAGCAATCACTATCCGATGCCGCGGCGGAAACCTATCGGCTGTCCAACATACGTTATACAAAGGGAATCGACAGCTATTTAGGCGTTATCGACGCGCATCGCTCTCTTTATGCCGCCGAGCAGGGACTTGTTGCGTTCCGTTTAGCCAGGCTCGTCAATCAGGTGAAACTTTACGCCGTATTAGGCGGAGGCGGCGATAGTCCAAAGGAAGTAAGAAGTGAGAAGTAGGAAGTAAGAAATAAGGCAGTCCTATAACATAATCAAAACCGCCTCTAACCCGCATTATAGCGGCAAAAAAGACACTTTTCGTTTTAAACTCAAGCCCCGCAGCCAATCTATCGAAATAACAGATGTCAATCAGAGTATCGCTGCTTGCTTACAGACAAACACATGGCTTTATGGGGATGGAAGGTATTTGCTGTTGCTGCTTGATTAAAACTTAAAAAACGAGACAGGACAATAGTTGTATTTTTACGTTTGAAAGATACAAAATGAATTCAATCTATACCTGGCTGCAAAATAACATAGGTCTTGCATTTCTTCTCTATGGTCTGGCACTTATAGTGATAGGTGTTGCCATATTGTTCTGGCTGGAGAAGGGCAAAACATTAAGCATACGAACAAGATTGTTTAGGATCGGACTAATGATGGCCGCATTTTTTACATTTGTGGCGGTATATTCCCTGCAAACCTTAAATATGGTAAAAGTAAATGGCACAATGTACAAACAGATCGTGCAGGGGAAAGACCTAATGGCGGATATTCTGCCTCCGCCGGAATATATCATAGAATCATATCTGACAGCTCTGGAAACGCTTGGAACCAATAATGTGGATATGATGAATATCCAAATTGAAAAAAGTGAATCACTGTTCAGGAATTATCAGGATAAGCATAAATTCTGGAAAGCCAGCCTCAAAGAAGACAAGATAAAAAATGAACTAATAGAAACATCATATCGTCCTGCAATGGAATTTTATAAACTGGCCAGGGAAAAGTTTATTCCATTGATAAAAGCCGGGAATAAAACAGAGGCTCGCAATCTTGCTTACGGCGCGATGCGTGAAAAGTACGAGCAACACCGTATGGCGATTGATAATATCGTGGGAATGTTAGGGAGTCGCAACAGCGATTATGAATCGCGAACCGCTATGATTATCCGTTCACGAACAATTATGATGGTTTTCTTTTCAATAATAGGATTATCCATTCTTGGCATTGCCTTATATTTTATTATTGTGTGTTTAGTAAAACCGGTAAAGAATATTGTCGCCGGTATTAACGAAATCAGACGGGGGAATCTTGACTATGAAGTTCCGATGTCACAGGATAACGAAATGAGAGAATTGGCGGGCGCCTTCAACAAAATGACATCCGATTTGCGTCAGGAGATAAAAAAACGCGAAAAATCTGAATCCTGCGTTGTGCGGCTAAATGATTTGAGAGAAGCATTGATGAGACCGTGCGGTGTTTCCGATAAACTCAGGATTATCACAGACGGGATTGTATCAGTTTTTGACGCTGATTTTGCCCGTATCTGGATGATTAGACCGGCGGATTTGTGCCAGAAAGGCTGTGTCCATGCGAAAAACACTGAAGGCCCCGGAGTTTGTCGCCATCGTGATTTTTGTCTGCATCTTATGGCAAGTTCAGGCCGATACACTCATATCAACGGCGACCATCAACGTGTCCCATTCGGCTGTTACAAGATTGGCCTGATAGCTTCCGGTGAGGACAAGAAGTTTCTTACCAATGATGCGGCCAATAATCCGCGTGTTCATAACCATGAGTGGGTCAGGGAACTGGGGCTGGTTTCCTTTGCCGGGTATCGTCTGCTTAATTCTGCCGGCGAAGTAATAGGAGTAATGGCGCTCTTCAGCAAACATCCAATTTCGTCCGAAGAAGATGAATTGCTTTTGGGTTTGGCACACACTTCGGAGCAGGTAATTATGGCAACCTCGGCAGGAACGGAAGTCAGACTGCTTAACGAATCTCTGGAAAAACGTGTTGAGGAACGGACAGCACAACTGGCAGCCACTAATGAAGAGCTTAAAAACTTCGTTTATATCGCGTCGCACGATTTGCGGGAGCCGCTGCGGAAAATATCGGCGTTCGGCTCTATGGTGCAAAAATCATTATCCGGTAAAATCGACGGCGACGACGCGGAGAATCTAAACTTTATGATAGACGGCGCAAACCGAATGACGCAGATGATTGAAGGTCTGCTTGCGTATTCCAGAGTAAGCTCAAAAGCCAATTCTGCCGAAACGGTGAACCTCAACGATATAGTTGACCAGCTTCGCCAGCTTGAACTGTCTGTATTGCTCGAAGAAAAACATACGACAATAGATATTCCACAGCCGCTGCCGGAAGTTGACGTTGACCCTGTTCGGATTCGGCAGCTTTTGCAGAATTTAATCGCCAACGGTATGAAATATCAGGCAAAAGGCAATACGCCTCAAATCACGATAACCAGCAGACCCGCCGCCGATGGAATGGTTAGAATCAACATAACCGATAATGGCATCGGCATTAAACCGGAATTTCAGCAGGCGATTTTCATTATGTTCAAACGCCTGCATTCTAAAAACGAATATGAAGGTACGGGAATCGGCCTGGCCGTATGTAAAAAAATAGTTGAGCGTAACGGCGGCCAAATCGGTGTTGAATCGGAGTTCGGCAAAGGCTCGACTTTCTGGTTCACTCTGCCAACGGCCGGTGTAAATAAAGCCGGACAGCCCGCAAAAACGGAGAATGAGCTTGTTGTAAGTACAAAGGATAATAATAAACAATTATGACTGCCGACAAACAATTTGTTCTGAAATGGTACAATAAACTGCTGTTCAAAATGCCTCTGGTATTTTTATTGCTGTTTGCGGTGCTTGTCGCTTCCATTGTCCTTGTAATGAAAAGAGTGGGCAAAGTGCGACTTGAGCAGCAGGCCTATCGTTTAGTTACGCAGACCGGCAACACAATCGTAGCCGACGTATATTCAAGAACTGTATTCGCCGAGAGCCTTGCAAAATCGCTGGCGAATCTGGGCGAACTATTGCCTCTCGACGTTGAAACTTATATGACAACTGTGCCGAATGTAATGAACGTAGCCGGCAGTGAATCGTTTATCGCAGGCGGCGGCATCTGGCCGGAGCCTTATATGTTTTCAGGAGATATCGCACGCCGCAGCTTTTTCTGGGGTCGCGACGAAAAAGGCGAACTCCGCTACTACGACAATTATAACGACCCCAATGGAGCCGGCTACCATAACGAAGAATGGTATGTTCCGGCCAAACACATCGGCGACGATAAGGATTTCTGGTCGAAATCCTATATGGACCCTTATTCATACCAGCCTATGGTTACCTGCACCGTGCCGATGTATCGCAACGGAAAGTTTTTCGGCGTTTCCACCGTTGACTTTAAACTCGAAGGACTTGGCAAATTTCTCGAACAGGCTTCTTCAAGGCTCGGCGGATATTCCTTTGTCGTGGACAGAAATGGAAAATTCCTGTCGTTTCCAAAGGAATCAATGGCGAAGATTTATCCAATAGACAAGTTCGGCAAAAAAACCGAAGAGTTTATCGACGCTGAACAGATGGCGCAGACTAATCCGCTTTTCAAACCGATTGCCGATGCCATATCGCAGGTGAACAGCGAAATTATAATAAAAGCGGTTCAAACCGATAAAAACAAATCCAGCGAAGAATTAGTCACTGCGATAGACAGCGAGAGCTACCAAATCAACCATCAGGAAGCTGTTATGATAAGCGCAGCCCTTGCCGACCCGCTGAACAATATGAACAATAATTATCAGTTGAAGCAGTTTGCGATGTCAAACGACGTTCTGCTCGGCAAACCCTGCACGGTATTCATATTTCACGTTCCGCATACCTATTGGAAAGTGGTAACGGTTATGCCGATTAGCGAGGCTATCGCCGCGTCCGTTTCCATATATCGTACGATTCTTTCGTTTATCATCGGAATTACAGCGGCGGTAATTTTGGCCGGATTTATAATTTTGTACGGGGCTTTTATAAAACCGCTCCTGTCGATGTCAAAGCAGCTTCAGGGCACCGTCGAAGCAAATGCCGATACGCTGGAACATCTCGCCCGCGCCGGTGAAGACGAATTAGGTCTGCTCGCCTACTGGTTCAATCTCCGCAGCGACCAGCTTGCCGATACGCTGGCTAAACTGCACGCGGCCAGAAACAATCTCGAAAAACGAGTCGAACAGCGTACAGGGGAACTTACTGATGTAAATCAGCGACTTGAATATGAAATAACCGAGCGTAAGCGGGCCGAGGAGGAGATTAAAAAATCCCGCGCCAACCTGATGAAAATGATTGACGCGATGCCGTTCGGCGTAGCGGTGATTGACAAAAACAAAATCATTCGTTTGGTCAATGATAAAGTGGTTGAAATGACCGGCCACAGCGACCGCAGCGATATTGTCGGCAAAATATGTCATAAGCTTGTCTGCCAGACATGCAAGGGGGACTGTCCCATTCTGGACAAACATCAGCAAGTCGATCAGTCCGAGAGAGTTCTCCTGACTAAAGACGGCAGAAAGATACCCATTCTTAAAAGCGTTATACCAATAACATTTGATAACGAGGAAGTTCTGCTTGAGGCCTTTATTGACATTTCAAAATCCAAACAAGCCGAAGAGGAAATGAACAGGCTCAATGAAAATCTCGCGAAAAGCAACAGCGATTTGAAAGATTTCGTCTATATCGCTTCGCACGATTTAAGAGAGCCTATGAGAAAAATATCCGCCTTCGGCAATCTGCTGCAAAACTCGCTCAAGGGAACGCTTGCAAGCGACGATGCTGAAAATTTATCTTTTATGATTGAAGGCGCCGGGCGTATGACGAAAATGGTCGAAGGCCTGCTTGCCTACTCGGCGATTCTTACAAAGGAATTGCCTCTCGGAACAGTAAAATTAGACAGCCTGATTGACAGATTGAAAAATATAGAGCTGGCAGATGCCCTCGCAAAGAGCGGAGCGATAATTGATGTTCCAAAACCGCTGCCCGTGATTGATGCGGATAATTTGTTTGTGCGACAACTGATGTATCATTTAATTTTCAACGGCATAAAATATCAGGCCAAAGGCAATGTGCCTCACATTAAAATCGAAATCACGGACAACGGCATCGGCATCAAGCCGGAATTTCATCAGGCGATATTTACGATGTTCAAGAGACTGCACCTGCGAAGCGAGTACGATGGCATAGGCATCGGCCTTCCAATCTGCAAAAAAATCGTCGAACGCTACGGCGGCAAAATCGGCGTCGAATCCCAGCCCGGCAACGGCTCGACTTTCTGGTTCACGCTGCCGACAGCCGATAAAACCGAACCTGCCCTTTTACAAAAGCTCGGCAGCGAAATTTAGAATTGACAACAAACCTCCTATTGCGATAATAGCGTCTTAACGGATTTTTAGACAGGATAGTCCACAACCAATAGAAACAGCTTCGCCGCAAGGCGATTCTTTTCTACTGACTACTGGATACTGGCTACTGACTACTAAAATATGAAAGGATACAAAGATGACGCTTTCAAAAGCTGTACAAGTAATAGGATTGACAACACTTTGCGTAATTAGCCTTGCCTTTGCCGAGCAGAAACCTGCCGCCCTCGGCTCATCCGATATCGCACCCCCGGAAGCCAACGAAATTACATTTCCATACATCGGCGAAGTTACAGGTTCGCAGCTCAACGTCCGTTCCGGGCCGGGAATGAACTTTTACAGTTGCGGAAAAATCAACTCTCCGCTAAGGGTTATCGTCGCCGAACAAAAATTTACCTGGGTCAGGATTCTGCCCCCGCCGGGAAGTTTTTCATGGATTTTCAAGCAATATATCCAGACCGATGCCAATAAACCCGATGTCGGCATCGTTACAGGCGACAATGTCAGGGTCTATGCCGGTTCAGAAGACCTCGAACCTATGCGGTCCGACAGCATTCAAATTACCCTCACAAAAGGGCAAAAGGTAAGAATTATCGGCAAAGCCGTCGGCGATTACTATAAAATCGCCCCGCCGGAAGGCGCGAGCCTCTGGACATCCAGCCAGTATATCAAATTCATCAGAAGCGCAGAGCAGATGGATTTGAAATTACCGGCACAAACGGATGTTAATAAACCCGCCGCCACTACTATTGAACAAGCCCCAACGGAACCCCAGACCGAACAAACGCCTGCGCCAAAGCCTGTCGTTGTAATCGAGCAGGTCGAACTGAAGAATCGCAATATCGAAATATATTATGAGCTTGAAAAACAGTTTCAGGACGAGAGAGAAAAATCTCTCGACGCACAGAACTACTCTAATATAAAGGCCGGCCTCGGAAAACTTATTGTTGATGCCAATAACAGCAGCGCCGGCGAATATGCCGCCTATTTGCTCAAGGACGTTGAACGCTGCGAATTGGCGATTCAGACGAGTCAGGATTTGCAAAAACACAACGACGACCTGAATAAAAGACTTATTGAAATAGAAAAGAAACATCAGGAAAAACTGAAAAAACGCTCTAATACCAGCAAATACGCGATTATCGGCACATTAAAGCATTCGCTCGTTTATGAAACCCAGCCTATGACAACACGGTTCATCGTATCCGACGCAAACGGCATTCCGGTCTGCTTCGCCGAACCAATCGGAGAGACCGCTACCCTTAACTTTGCCCCCTATCTCGGCAAAAAAGTCGGACTGATTGGTAAAATAGGCAATGACAAAAAGAGCAGTCTTGCTTTGATTAAATTTTCACAAATAGAGCTACTCACTGTTGAACAGCCCAAAATCGCCGAGCCAAACGAACCAAATCAGCCGGCACAACCGTCAGCGGCAGCCGAACCGAATCAGCCGCTGACTAATGAATCAGACAACTAAAAGCCCGAAAAAATGATTATTTAGCCCACGGTTTTACCGGGGGCTATGTTTGCGGGGTGCAAATATAATAGTTTTTGTCCGAAATTTGCATAATTCGGCTCAAAATCCCTTAAAAAATCGTCCAAAAATGCGTTGACAAGTCCTGTTTGGCGGTTATAATGCGCCGTTTTCTAACATTCTAAGAAAGATAATTATGAAGAGTTTTCTTGCAAAAAAACAAGATATTCAGCGAAAATGGCTGTTAGTGGATGCCGATGGGCAGGTACTCGGCAGACTTGCTTCAAAGGTCGCTATGATTTTGATGGGCAAAAACAAGCCGATTTACACGCCTAATGTTGATACCGGCGATGCCGTCGTCATCATTAACGCTGAAAAAATCAGAGTTACTGGCAACAAAAAGGACTACAAGGAATACCAGTATTACACCGGCTATCCCAGCGGTCAGCGATTCGTTGAATTCAAAGACTTAGTCGTCAGAAAGCCCGAAAAAGTCGTCGAGCTTGCGATTAAGCGGATGATGCCGAAGAACACGCTCGGCAAAACTATGCTCAAAAAGCTTAAAATCTATCGCGGCGCCGAACACGAGCAGGTAGCTCAACAGCCGGTAAAAACAGAATTGTAAGATATACCTTTACGGAAAACTGATATTATGACTGAAAATTTAGTAAATAGCCCCCTGGTGGATGCAAAAAAGCACCCTGTACACAAAGCCGAGATGAAGAACCCGTTCACATGGGGAACTGGAAGACGAAAAACTTCCATCGCCAGAGTTCGCATCAAGCCCGGCAGCGGAGCTATCAAAATAAATAAAAGGGAATTAAAGGGATATTTCACAAGGCCGCAGGACATCAGCGATGTTCTTGCCCCGCTCAAAGCCACCGACACAATTTCGAGCATTGACGTATTCGTCAACGTAAGCGGCGGCGGCATAACCGGCCAAAGCGGCGCTATTATGCTCGGCATAGCGAGAGCCTTAAAACTCTACGACCCCTCGCTGCTCCAGCAGTTGCGAGACGGCGGATACCTCACAAGAGACAGCAGAATGGTCGAAAGAAAGAAACCAGGCAAAGCCGGCGCAAGAAAGCGTTTCCAGTTCTCAAAACGATAATTGCAAATTATTTGCAGAACAATTACAATGGCCGCGAATTTGCGGCCTTTTTTTTGGCCTTATGTAAACATTTTGTATGGTGGGCTCTTCTGTCGCGGCGTAGCGCAGCGAAGACGGAAGCCCATGCGGTTGTTTAATTCTTTATTAGGAGTTTTTTGTTATGCTTCCAGTAGCGATTATAGGCGCAAGCGGATATACAGGCGCAGAAGTCATCGAAATACTTATGCGTCATCCGAATGCCGAACTTTCATATCTCTCCGCCCTGCCAGACGAATGCGGCAGCGTTGCCGATGTCTTCCCGCGATTCAAAGGACGCTGTTCGCTCGCTATCGAGCCGCTCGATATGGACAAACTCGTCAAGAAGGCAAAGGTCGCTCTCTGCTGCCTGCCGCACAAGGTCTCGATGGGATTTGTGCCGAAACTTCTCGCCGCGGGTTTAAAGGTTATCGACTTCAGCGCGGACTATCGAATCAAGGACATTGCCGTTTATGAAAAATTTTATCAGCCGCACACGGACGCTGAGAATCTCAAGCACGCCGTTTATGGCCTGTGCGAACTCTTTCGCGACAAAATTAAAACCGCCAAATTGATTGCCAACCCGGGCTGCTTTCCGACGAGCCTGATACTCGGCATCGCCCCCCTGCTGAAAAACAAACTCATCAAGGCAAAAATCCGTCCAAGAATTTTCACTTCCCGAATATGAACGAAAATTATTTCGCCTACGGCATCGGCAAACATCGCCACCAGCCGGAGATGGAGCAGCTCGCTTCCGAAATTGCGGGTTCTTCTTTTGAAGTGCTGTTCCAGCCGCACGTTGCGCCGTTAGATGTCGGCATTATGTCAACGATTTACTGCGAGCCGAAAGAAAAAATCTCCGCAGATAAAATTACCGAACTGTATAAGAATTTTTACAAGGACGAAAATTTCGTCCAGGTTTTAAATACCGCCCCGATGCTGAAAGACATTGCTCGAACCAACTACTGCCACATTTACCCTGCCGTCTGCAAAGATAAAATCGTCGTCTTCAGCGCGATTGACAACCTGATTAAAGGCGCATCAGGTCAGGCAATACAAAATATGAATATAATGTTCGGCTTCAACGAAACAGATGGGCTAAAATAGCCACGGAGTTTATAATGATTTTTTTAGCCACAGAGAGCACAGAGATAAAACTATAAAAATGAAAAATAACAATGATATTACAAACGGCAATTGTTGGATAGCATACTTTGACGTACTGGGTTTTTCCAGAATGATAAAAGAAGATTCAGGAAATCTGGTAGGTTTCGTAGAGGTGGATTACAAAGAGATAATACGTGCACTAATAACCACAGGGAAATACGATCCAGACTTCGTTAATATTTTATGGTTTTCTGATACCTTTCTACTATTTACAAATGACGGTTCAAAGGGATCTCTTAGTAAAATAGACATAGCAGCAAGACATTTCTTTGTGAACGTTATCAAAAAAAGAATACCCTTACGTGGCGCTTTGAGTTTTGGAGAATTCTACGCTGACAAACAAAATAATATTTTTGTTGGGGAGGGACTAATAGATGCCTATAAATATGCCGAGTATCAAAACTGGTTAGGGTTTATTATGACACCAAGTGCTATTCTTGAGGCAAGCAAACTTGGTTTATGCCCACCAGACAGAAGTAAATATATTGAGTATGATGTGCCCTGTAAATGCCAGAAGTCTACAGAAAAATTATATGTGTTCAAGCCACCTGAATATCCAAACTTAAGAGAATCTGTTGAACAATTATACAAAGAGTCGCAAAATACTTGTGCTAATGATGATAATGTAATGCTTAAATACAAAAACACTTTGGAGTTTTTATGAAATCTAAGACTCAAATAAAAATAGGAAGGATAAGCGCTTTCTTTCTTATTATATGTTTTCTTGCTTGTCCCCCCTTATTCATATACGAAAAAATAGAAACAGACCCAGAGAAAATAACAGTCCAGATGACTTTTGGGGCTCTTTTGATTATGTATTTATTTTTTTTGCCACTCGTAGGTCTTCTGGCTTCTTATGCTTGGGCATTAAAAAGAAATAAACAAAAAACAGCTTTAATTCTTTTAATTATATACGTGATATGGGGAATAATTGCAATTTCATCGAATGACTTAGGATTTTTAATTATTGAGGGCATCACAATCCTATTTCTTTTACAAGGTATATTGGGCTTAAGAAAAATCAGTATTACTAAATCTGAATAAATCTCTGTGGCCTCTGTGTTCTCTGTGGCTAAAATAAAAGGTAAAAAGGAAAAGCTCTGTGGCTGATGGAATTTTAAAAATCGCGACCTGTCAATTCGCTGTCAGCGGCGATATCAGACAAAACGCCAAAAGCATTTGCGGCTTTTTGCGCAAGGCAAAAAAGCTCAACGCCGACATCGTTCACTTTTCCGAATGCGCACTAAGCGGCTACGCAGGAACGGATTTCGACAGTATCGACGAACTTGACTGGCCGACGTTGATTGCCGAGACAAAAAAAATTATGTCGCTTACCGGCGAATTAAAATTATGGGCAGTCCTCGGCAGCACACACAGACTCACCACGCCGAACAAGCCGCATAACAGCCTTTACCTGCTCAATCCGCAGGGACAAATCGAAAATCGCTACGACAAGCGTTTCGGCACGGAGCGAGACCTAAACCACTATACGCCCGGCGACAGATTTGTCGTCTTCGAGCTTAACGGCGTAAAATGCGCTCTGCTCATCTGCTTCGATTTGCGTTTCCCGGAATTATACCGGGAACTAAGAAAACTCGACGTGCAATGCGTAATCCAGTCGTTTTACAACGCTCGCCAAAAATCGCAGAGCGTCCATCGCCACATAATCCGTCAAACAATGCAGGCTAACGCCGCGACAAATTATTTCTGGGTCAGTATGGCAAATTCCTGCGGACAGGTCGCGCCGTATCCATCATGCTTTATCCAGCCAGACGGCGAAATCCTAAGCCAGCTAAAGCCCGGCAAGCCCGGCATAATGGTCAACACCGTTGACACATCACTGTCGTTCTACGACCCGACGGCAAAATTCAGACCCCTCGCGATGAACGGCCTCCTAACAAACGGCCCAGGCGAAATCGCCGACCCAAAAAGCAAAAACACAAAAGAACTTTAACATCAGGAAAAACCATAATGAAGAACACAACATTAACATCACCCAAGGGATTCCTCGCCGCAGGCCTAAGCTGCGGAATCAAAAAAAGCGGCAACAAAGACATCGGCATTATCTCCTGCCCAACCGGAGCAAAGGCCGCCGCGGTATTTACAACAAATAAAGTCGTATCCGCCGCCGTTACAATCTGCAAAAACCACAGCAAATCCGCATCCGTCGAAGCCGTCGTCGTCAACAGCGGAAACGCAAACACCTGTACCGGCACAGCAGGTCTGAAAAACGCCGAAATAATGTGCAAAATCGCCGCACAATTACTTGACACCAAACCAAATCAGGTTTTCGTCGCCTCAACAGGCATCATCGGCCATCAGTTGCCGATGCAAAACGTCTCGACCGGCATAATACTGGCCGCCGCTCAATTAGCAAACAGCCAAAAAGCAGGCGAAAATTTCGCTCACGCCATTATGACCACCGACACAAAATGCAAACAGGCTTTTAAAACCGTCCGCATCGCCAACGCCGAAATAAAAATCGCAGGCACGACAAAAGGCGCCGGTATGATTGGCCCAAATATGGCCACCACACTTTGCTTTATCACAACCGATGCGAACATCACAAAAACCCTGCTGCAAAAAGCGTTAAGCGAAGCAGTCGGCCAATCTCTGAACAAACTCACCGTTGACGGCCATCAAAGCACAAACGACACTGCGATCATTCTCGCGTCAGGTTTGGCGGGAAATAAAATCATAAACAAAGCAGACTCGCACTCCAAAAAATTCGCCGCCGCACTGTTCAACTTATGCACCGACCTGGCAAAACAAATGGCTCTCGATGCCGAGGGCGCAACAAGAATGTTCACCGTCGAAATCAGCACAGCGGCTAACAAAGCCGAGGCGACAAAAGCCGCAAGAGCCGTCGCCGATTACGATTTAGTTAAATGCGCAATCCACGGCGGCGATCCCAACTGGGGCAGAATTATCTGCGCTGTCGGAAGCTGCGGCGTGAAAATCAATCCGAACAAACTTTCCTGCTCGATTGGCGGAATAACCGTTTTCAAAAACGGCCAGCCAGTAAAATTCGACCCGAAAAAGGTCAGCCGGATTATTTCATCAAAAGAGCATACCATCGCCGTCAGCCTCGGAGCGGGCAAACACAGCGATTTCTGTTACGGCTGTGATTTAAGCAAAGATTACGTTACAATCAATGCTGACTATCATACTTAAAAAAAATATCTGAAAGGAATCGATTATGAAAAAAATTCTAACGCAATTATTACTGACGCTGGCTATGTTGGCAATACTGACATTAGCAGGCTGCGATGACGACAAAGGCCCTATGCAGACAGCCGGCGAAGGAACGGACAATGCCGTCGAAGCTACCGGCGAAACCCTCAAAGATGCGGCACATACAACAGGCAGCGCAGTCAAAGGCGCGGCCGAAAAAACCGGCGAATTTGTCGGTGATGCCGCCAAAACAACAGGCAGCGCGGTCAAAGGTGCCGCTGAAAAGACCGGCGAAGTCGTTGGCGATGCCGTCAAGTAGTTCAGAGCCCAAGCGAACCTGTCGCGGCGTAGCGCAGCGAAGACGGAAGCGCAGGGAGTTTTCAAAGCCGCGACAGCCTGCCCTGAGCTTGTCGAACGGGTAATGGAGCGGTCATTCTTCTTTTCGTGGTTAGCCCCCGCACCTGCCTGTCCGTCCGAAGCCTTGGCGAAGGCGGATGGCGGGGGTTCGTTCCAAACCTCGATTGTCAATTTTCTTTTCGCGGTTAGCCCTGCCATCTTGCATGGCAGGGTTCGTCATTCCGAGCACAGTCGAGGAATCTATTTAAAAATCTCATCCCGAAGGGATTCCTCAATTAAAAATTGAGAATTTAAAATTAAAAATTTCCCTTACTTCTTTTTTACTGATAACTGACCCACCGTTCACTCTTGTTCTTTGCTGTGAAGAAATTCAGCTAATCCGTTATGGCCGCAGGCTTCTGCCAGT
>MHXU01000098.1 GCA_001824555.1 Planctomycetes bacterium GWC2_45_44 | reverse complement strand
TTTGAGCTTTCCGCTGTTGGAACTTTCGGCAGGCCGACAAAAGTCCTGTGGCTCGGCAGCGAAAAGCAGAGCAGCGAACTTATCGCTCTTGCCGAGTCTGTCGAGCAGGCGATGCAGGAACTCGGATTTGAAAAGGAAGAGCGGCCTTTCAGCGCACATCTGACTTTGGCAAGGGTCAAAGACGCCGGTGTTGAAAAAAATCTCCGGCGAGTGGTAAATGAGAATCAAAAAGCGGAAATACCGATGATTAAGGTTGATTCGGTTTATCTTTATAAAAGCCAGTTGACATTAGACGGTCCGGTATATACCCTGTTGAGAAAATTAGAACTAAAAAAGGATTTTTGAGAGAAATTAACTATGTTAAAGACAGCAAAAACGAAAAAGGCAGTTGAAAAAACAGAAAAACCGGTAAAAACTGAAAAAGCAGGCGTAAAAACCGATGGCGCATTAGAACGGGCAATCGCTCAAATCGAAAAACAGTACGGTGCCGGGTCGATTATGCAAATGGACGAAAGCAAGTATGCCAAAATCGAAGGCACTTCGACTGGCGCACTTTCGCTGGATGTCGCTCTTGGCGGATGCGGGATACCGAAGGGGAGAGTAGTGGAATTTTTCGGCCCGGAATCAAGCGGAAAGACAACTCTTGCTCTGCACGTTATCGCAAACTCGCAGAAAAAAGGCGGAGTCGCTGCTTTTATCGACGCTGAACACGCTCTTGATACAACCTGGGCGAAAAAACTCGGCGTTGATGTGAGCGGTCTTCTTGTCAGTCAGCCGGATACCGGCGAACAGGCTCTTGACATTGTCGAAATGCTTGTCAAATCAAACGCTGTCGATATTATCGTTGTTGACTCGGTTGCGGCTCTTATTCCCGCCGCTGAACTTGCCGGCGAAATGGGACAATCACACGTCGGACTTCAGGCAAGGCTGATGAGTCAGGCTCTGCGAAAACTCACAGGCATTGTAAGCAAGAGCAAGAGCTGCATCATCTTCATCAATCAGATAAGAATGAAAATCGGCGTTATGTTCGGCAACCCCGAAACGACTACCGGCGGAAACGCTTTGAAATTTTACAGCTCTGTCAGATTGGACATTAGAAGAATTTCAACTATTAAGGAAGCTGAAGTCGCGGTCGGCAACAGAGTAAGAGTTAGAGTTGTAAAGAACAAGATTGCTCCGCCCTTCCGTGAATCGGAATTAGACATTATGTTCAACGCAGGTATAAGCTATGAAGGCGACCTCATCGATTTGGGCGTAACTCACAATGTTGTCGCCAAGAGCGGCGCCTGGCTGCTGTATGGCGATACTAAATTAGGTCAGGGCAGAGAGAACGCCAAGAAGTTCTTAATGGAAAATCCGAAAGTGGCGGAAGATATAAAAGAAAAAATCCTCCTCGCCATCGGCGTAAAAGAGGATAAAAAATAGAAACCACAGATTACGCTGATTACACGGATAAAAAAGTAATTCAAAAATCAGTGAAATCCACGTAATCCGCGGTTAGAATTTTATGGTGTTAGATGTCAAGTTCCGCTGAAATACGAAGTTCGTTTATAAAGTTCTTTGAAGGCAAGGGTCATACCTTTGTGCCATCGTCGCCGGTGATACCGGTTGGCGACGATACGCTTTTGTTCGCAAACGCAGGTATGAACCAGTTTAAGGATGTTTTCCTCGGCACAGGCAGCAGAAACTACACCCGCGCCGTCAATAGCCAGAAGTGCATTCGCGCAGGCGGTAAACACAACGACCTCGAAGATGTAGGCACAGACACTTATCACCACACGTTTTTTGAAATGCTCGGCAACTGGTCGTTCGGCGATTATTTCAAAGCTGAATCAATAGATTGGGCATGGGAACTTTTAACGGGTGTCTGGAAAATAGACGCAAGCCGATTGCACGCCACATATTTTCAGGGCGACTCAAATGACAGCCTTGCTCCAGATGACGATGCAAAAAAATTCTGGAGCAAATACCTGCCCGAAGACAGAATTCACAAAGGCAATAAAAAAGACAACTTCTGGGAAATGGGCGAAACAGGCCCCTGCGGCCCGTGCAGCGAAATCCATTATGACGGCACGGACGACAAATCCGGCGGCAAACTTGTCAACGCCGGCAGCCCCGATGTTATCGAAATATGGAATTTAGTATTTATTCAATTCAACCGCGACGCGACCGGCAAATTAACTCCCCTGCCCGCAAAGCACGTCGATACTGGTATGGGTCTGGAAAGAATCACGCGCGTTTTGCAGAACAGGACATCTAATTACGATACCGATGTTTTCGGCGCGATAATCGGTGCGACGGAAAAACTCGCCGGCAAAAAATACACAGCCAAACTCGAAGACAAAACCGATATCGCGTTTCGCGTTATCGCGGACCATTTGCGAACTCTTGTTTTCGCGATTACCGACGGCGGGACTGTGAGCAACGAAGGCAGAGGTTATGTACTGCGAAGAATTTTGCGGCGTGCCGCTCGATTCGGCAGAACGCTCGGTATGCGCGAACCGTTTATGTATAAACTTGTCGATGTCGTTGTCGAGACGATGGGACAGGCGTTCGGAGAACTGAAAGAAAGAACCGAACTTGTGAAGACGGTTATAAAATCGGAAGAAGAAAGTTTCGGCAGAACTCTCGACAGAGGCCTTGAGATTTTTGCCGCCGCCGCTGAAAAAGCCGCGAAAACCGGCGACATCAGCGGAGCCGATGCGTTTGAACTTTATGATACTTTCGGCTTCCCGCTCGATTTAACCGCTCTTATGGCCAGAGAAAAAAATCTTAAAGTCGATACCGCCGGCTTTGAAGATTTAATGAATCAGCAAAGACAGCGAGCCAGAGCCGCACAAAAAGCAACTAATTTCGCGTCATTTGTTACCGATGAAAAACTGCCCGCGACCGATGATGCGGCTAAATATACCGACGATAAAATAGCAGCGAAAGTTTTAGGCTGGATTGACGAAAAAGGCTGGCATACGCAGGGCAATATCGCAAATGAGGCGGCGATAGTATTAGACAAAACCTGTTTTTACGCAGAGTCCGGCGGACAAACAGGCGACAGCGGTACGATAACAACAGTGGACGGAACTTTCGCCGTCGAAGAAACCGAAAAAATCGCTGACTGCATTATACACAGAGGCAAACTCGAAAAAGGAACTGTCAAAGTCGGCGACACTGTCGAAGCCTTTGTGAACGCGGCAAGACGCGAAACCAAAAAAAATCATACCGCTACTCACCTTCTCCAGTGGGCTCTGCAAAAAGTTTGCGGCAGAAATATCGCCCAGCAGGGTTCATTAGTCTGTCCGGAATATCTGCGATTCGATTTCACTTCGCCAAAAGCATTGACCAATGAACAGACAAAGGAAGTGGAAAAATTAGTTAATGAGCAAATCTCGCATTCTGTGCCGATTTGCTGCCTGACGCTGCCGATTGAAAAAGCGAAAAAACTCGGCGCTATGGCGCTGTTCGGCGAAAAATACGGCAAGACTGTTCGCGTTATAGCCGTCGGCGCCGAAAACGAAAATCAATTGGCTGACGCTTTCAGCAAGGAATTTTGCGGCGGAACGCACGTCGCCAACACCGGCGTAATCGGCGGATTTAAAATCATAAGGGAAGAATCCGTCTCCGCAGGCGTTCGCAGAATCACCGCCCTGACAGGCAAAGGTCTGAACGAACATTATAATAAGATGAGCGGCATTGTCGAAAATTTAGGCCAGATACTGAAAGTTCCAGCCGAGCAGATTTGTCAGAGAGTGGAAAAAATTCTCGATGACAATAAAAATCTCACCAAACAATTAAAGACCGCCTCGAAGCAAAGCGGCGTCGATGTAATGAGCAAAGCCAGAGGGCTTTTGGAAAGCTGTGAAAAAATCGGTCAAACATCCATTGTTGTAAGCAGCCTCGAATCCGCCGCGATTGACGAAGCCCGTCAGGCGGTTGATATGCTCAAAACAAAGGCCGGCTCAGCGGTAGTTGTCTTCGGATTTGCCGATGGCGATAAAGTTGTCCTGCTGGCTGGCGTAAGCGACGACCTTATTAAGAAAGGTTTGAAGGCCGGCGACATTGTAAAAGAAATCGCCCCCATCGTCGATGGCGGCGGCGGCGGAAAACCGCAATTAGCGCAGGCCGGCGGAAAAAATCCTAAAAAACTTCCGCAGGCTTTAAATCGCGCAACGGAATATATTAAAGAAAAATTAAGTTAAGTTTTTCTCTGTGTCTCTGTGGTAAATTTTTATGTCAAATGGAAATGGAAATAGTTCGCTTCTGGCAAAGTTCGGCGCTTCTGTTATTGAGACCATATATCACAGCGGCCGATTCGCACGCTTCCAGTGGGCTGCCATAACAGCTTCCTGCTCTGTCTGCCTCAAACCCGCTATGTACCCGCTCATCTTAAATCAAATGCTCGCTATCGGCGTTCGTTCCGTGCCGGTCGTCGCAATCACCGGCGCGTTTGTTGGAATGGTATTGGCAATTCAGGCTTACGACCAGCTTGCCGGCCTGGGAATCGAAGAACATTTGGGCGTACTGATAAATCTGTCGGTCGTTAAGGAGCTTGGTCCGGTTCTGGCGGCGGTGATGCTTGCCGGCCGAGTCGGCGGAGCTTTAACCGCTGAACTCGGCACAATGAATGTTACCGAGCAGATACTTGCCGTTCAAAGTATGGGAACAAATCCTATACGATATTTAGTCGCGCCGCGATGGATTGCGTGCCTGTTTCTTACGCCGGTTTTGATTATCTACGGCGACTTTCTTGGAATGCTCGGCGGATACCTGATTAGCGTGCCTTATCTCGGAATTAACAACGCGGCATATTGGAATTTCAGCGCATCGGGCGTTGAGTTTTGGGACATCTCCATAGGAATAGTAAAGGGATTTTTCTTCGGCGTCGCGATTGCCGGCGTAAGCTGCTATAAAGGCTTTCACTGCAAACAGGGCGCACAGGGCGTAGGCGAGGCATGCACCGAGGCGTTTGTCGGCAGCTTCATTATTATTCTGGCGATTGATTTTGTTCTTGTCGTAGTCTCAAAAGCGGTGTACTCGTCGCTCTGGCCGTTGAGAATGCTGCTGTAATGCAGTGAAAAACTAAAAGTGAGAAGTGAAAAACTTTGGAAAATAAGACATCAAAACCTGAAGAGATAATTGTTCTTAAGAACATTAACAAGAGTTTCGGCAGCAATGTCGTGCTTGACGATATTTCGCTTTCTTTTGAAAAGGGCAAGACCACCGTAATCATCGGCCCAAGCGGCTGCGGCAAAACCGTCTTAATCAAACATATTATAGTTCTTCTCCGGCCTGATTCGGGCAGAGTTTATTTCCATAATATAAGAATAGACAATATGCAGGAAAAGCAGCTCGACGCGATTCGCACTCGAATGGGATTTTTATTTCAGGGCGGCGCGCTTTTCGACAGTATGAACGTCTATGAAAATATCGTTTTTCCGGTCAGGCAGCACGTCAAAATTAAAAATCGCGAAAAACTCCACGATTTGGCCAGAACAAAATTAGCGATGGTCGGAATGGAAGGTTTCGCGGACGCATTTCCCGCCAAACTGTCCGGCGGACAAAAAAAGAGAGTCGCTCTTGCCAGAGCAATAGCCTTGAGCCCGGAAGTAATTTTGTATGACGAGCCTACGACCGGTCTTGACCCGATACGCTCTGATGTAATTAACGAATTGATTTTAAAACTAAAAAGGGAGCTTGGCGTAACAAGTATTGTTGTTACGCACGATATGACCAGCGCGTATAAAATCGCTGACAGAATTATAATGCTGCACGACGGCAAGGTGGCCGCGGATGGCAACGCTGATTATATACGCAATCATTCTTCGCCGGTCGTTCAGCAGTTTATAAACGGCCAGGCGGACGAAGACGACCTGCGTGCATTGCGTGCGCCGGGGTCAGATATTAAAATTTCTGATATTGAACAGTAAAACAGTTATCAGAAACGCAGTTATCGGTTATCAGCAAATTTTTCAGACATGGATTTTTTGAAAATTAAAAAGAGGGTAAAAGATTGTGGGTATAGAATTTTGCCAAAATTTGCATAAAAAGCCTGTTTTTTGTGAGATTTTTAAGAAATATTATAGAAATCTCAGATTTTTATTGAACAATTCTATGTATATATGCGATATTATATGTAGGAAGCCCGCCAAGCCTCTGTCTTCGGACATGCTAAATCTGGTGGGCGTTTCTGTTTTAGGGGGATTGCAGTGATTTACAACAAACCCCCTCTTTCATTTGAACAACAAGCAGAACTGCTCATCTCCCGCGGCCTTGAAGCAAATAAAGGGGAGCTTGTATCTAAACTTCGTGTGGTTAATTATTATCGGTTGAGCGGGTACTGGTATCCGTTTCGATATCCGCAAACGGATACATTCAAAGCACATACAACCTTAGATAAAATCTGGCGGCGGTACACTTTCGACCGTCAACTGCGATTGCTTACAATGGATGCGATTGAACGTGTAGAGATAGCCATTAAGACAAGCATTATCTATCATCACAGTCAGGCATACGGCGCCTTCGGCTACACCGCTCCTATATATCTGCCCAATCTTGACAATAAGAATTATTATAGTTTTATGGATAAGATTAGGGAAGCAACGTTACGCAGCAAAGAGGCGTTTGTTGAACATTTCAAGAAAAATTACGGCGACACTCATTTGTTACTGCCATTATGGATGGCAGCGGAGATTATGACTTTCGGTATGATGCTGACTATGTTCAGGGGGATTGAAATGAAACTGCAACAGACAATCGCCCGAGAATATAATGTTCCTGATAAAGTACTTCTTTCGTGGCTGGTGGCGATAAATACTATCCGTAACGTTTGCGCTCATCACGGGCGGCTTAGGGACAGGGTATTGGATTACACGCCGATGATTCCCAGAGTAAATAAATATCCCCAATGGCATGACCCTGTTGCTATTCCTCAGGACAGGATATTTGGTATTTTGACAATACTGAAATATATGATGAATATTGTCGCGCCTCAAAGCGGATGGAGCGAGAGGTTCAAAAGTTTGCTGGATAAATATCATGAAATACCAATTGCATCTATGGGGATGCCCGATAACTGGCGACAATGCCCTATATGGATGGAGAGTTTACAAAATAAACTGTAAAAAATATGATGAATAATTTCAAAATGTTTTGAACAAAAAACAAAAGGTAACTGCTTAAGGAATAAAGTATGCATTGCATTATAACGGCGTTCTCGTTAATTCCCGATGTAATTTGGGCTGCTATTATCGCGTCTGGACTTACATTTTTGGGGGTAACTTTATCAAACAGGGCAAACAGAAAGTGTTTGTTAATGCAATTAAATCATGCCGCTAAAGAAAAAGACAAAGAACGCGAACTGCAGATCCGGAAAGAGGTTTATATGGAAGCTGCTGAAGCGATTGCAGAATCAATTAAAGATATTCAACTCTTACCAAATAGAATTATCTATACAGATAATTTAGAAATGTGTAATAAATTATTAACTGCTCTGGCAAAAATTCATATGGTTGGAACATTGAATACTGTAAAAAATACGATTCAATTCATGGACAAATTTAATCAGTCAACTATGCCAGTAATACCTGAAATATATAAATTTGCCGTTCTTAAACAAGAAATAGCAAGCTTAGGCAAATTGAGCGAATCCAAGGTAAACTCTATGAAAGAAATAAATAAAACTTTTCAACAAATGGACGACAATTCTAAAAAAGATCCGAGTGTCTTGGATATTTACAAAAACAATATCAATGCTCTGCAAATAGAGAATGAAAATATCTGCGCAACGATAACAAATAAAGAGACTGAGCGAAAAACTCTCCATACAAAACTTTTATCTATGTGTATCAATATTGCAGCTTATCTGCAAAAAGAGTCTTTTTATGTCATAATTTCCATTCGCAAAGAGTTAAATCTTGAAATAGACAGTACTGAATATCTATCCAATATAGAAGGACTGTTCAAAAAATATGAGAATGTTTTTACTCCAGAGAATATTGAAAAATTAATGCGTGGCTGATTTTGTAATTTAGTGAGAAAGGAATTTGAAATTTGAAAAGAACCGCCGGTAAAACCGGCGGCTAAATATACAACCTGCGTTTCTACTTAAAACCGTGAAAAACGGTGTTTTTTTGGCATTTTCACGATTATATTGACAAAAGCGTGAATCAGAAAAAAAATAACCTATGAATACCAAACAACCACAACAAATTGCAGACGAGCTTTCGCCATTGCTTAAGGGCGAATGCTTCGCGGATATTTTTACTCGTGTGGCTTTCAGCACGGACGGCAGCATTTATCAAATCATTCCGCTTTGCATTATCGCGCCGGCCGATACCGACGACGTTGTCGCTGTCGTAAAATACGCGCATCAAAATAACATCCCGATTTCTCCGCGCGGAGCGGGCAGCGGGCTTGGCGGCGAATCGCTCACGCCGGGCATAATGCTCGATATGACGCGATTTATGAATAAAATCGTCGGCTCATCGGCGGACGGCCGCGCAATCATTTGCCAGCCCGGCGTTGTGCTTGACGACGCGAACAAATATCTCGCGAATTTCGGCAAAAAAATCGGGCCTGACCCGTCAAGCGGAAATCGCGCCGTTATTGGCGGAGTTGTCGCGAATAATTCCACAGGCGCCCATTCATTGAGTTTCGGATATATCGCAGAGTACGTTGAAAAAATTAAAGCCGTCCTGGCCGATGGAACGTTTGCGGAATTTGTAAATGACACTGACCCCGCCAAAGTATTGGCGGGGCTAACCGATGACCGCTCCATTACTGTCGCGGCTCTGCAGCAAAACATTGTAAAACAATGTTTTGAATTGCTGAATTCAAACGCCGAGCTGATTGAAAAATCACAGCCCTCCACAAAAAGAAATCACAGCGGCTACAATATCGCGGGAATTATACATAATAATAGAATAGATATGGCAAAACTGCTGGCCGGTTCCGAGGGGACATTTGCCGTCTTTACCGAAATCACGCTCCGCTCGGTTGACGTGCCGAAAGTCAGCGCGGTTGTTCAGTTCGAGTTTGACAGCCTTGATAAAATGGCTCGCGCGGTGCCGCTCATTGTAGATTGCGGCGCATCGGCGTGCGAACTGATGGGGCAGGATTTAATA
This sequence comes from Planctomycetes bacterium GWC2_45_44, assembly GCA_001824555.1. Classification (GTDB taxonomy): domain Bacteria; phylum Planctomycetota; class Phycisphaerae; order Sedimentisphaerales; family UBA12454; genus GWC2-45-44. The sequence goes on along the minus strand of MHXU01000098.1, from coordinate 87 downwards.
AAAATCGCACGCGAGGCCTTTGAACAGTATCACGATATTCTCAATCCAAACTCGGTTGCGAGTCTGCTGGTGGAATTTTGCGGCGAT
>MHXU01000097.1 GCA_001824555.1 Planctomycetes bacterium GWC2_45_44 | reverse complement strand
CTCGATTGAACCTCGACCCTTCGCTGATTGATTCTGTCGGAGCATGTGCGGAAAGTTTCGCCGCCGAGCAGCATGGCTGGGCAATCGAACTGCTCTGGCCGATTCTCGAAGCGATGCCGAAAGATTTGATTGATACCGAATACAGAAAGGCTCTGGCCGAGTGCGGCAGGAGAATCGAGCAGTTCGGCAGTCATAGAAAAGAATATATCCTTCTTGCAGTCCATACCTGCGATGTCTGGCTAAGGGCAAGATGCGCCGCTAAAGCATACCAGGCAGAATAAATTACAATCTTTATTGTTTATCGCCACCCGCTGTCATTTCAACGACAGCAGAGCCGCGACAGTAATGGAGCGGTCATTTAAACTTCCCCGCCGCAGGCGACTCCTTCACTGATAGCCGATAACTGAATTGCTGATAACTATCTTCTTTAAAATAGATGTTTCTGAATTGTCTGAATAACGAAGCCGTTTTTGCGCAGCAGTTCAAGATAATCGTCTTTGCTGATACGCACAAAATCCTTTATCTTCGCCTGAATTTCCGTATTCCAGTAATCATCATAATCCAGAACATCAGGGTTAAGGTCTTTAGTCAGCAATGGCCCGGAAGTTTTTAAAACCCGAAGTCGCGGCGAAGCCTTTGGCGAAGACGGATCAACTTCCGTTTCAATCGCAAAGACATCGCCGGATTTTTTATGTCTGTACATCGCCTTCATACTTTCTCCTTATCCCGCACCTTATTTTTATTCACTCTTTTTTTAGGTGCGGTGATCCCCACTTCTTTTATGCTTATATAGAGCCTTCATATTAGTTACAAACTACATAATGCAGATACTCAACGGTTTTTTCTGCTTTGTATTCTCTATTTTCTGCTCTGTCTGCCTTGAAGCGGTTATAATCTTTCGTAAAATATCCATATTCCCCTCTTAAACTCATTATTTCTTTTATATCGTCCAATGACATCAAACCTTCATTGTTATAGCTCAAAAATATATATTTTACTTTTGCTTTCAAAATTAAATCTCTAAACGCCTTTTTCACTTGTGTTCTTGAGCAATAAAGCGACTTCTGGTTTTGATATTCCCGCAAACCCGTTTTGCCGTGAATTACCGGATTATCATATTTAGCAATAGTTTCGAGCAGATGATAATTAGTCGCATATTGCCTGTGATTATAGGGTGGGTCTAAATATAAAATATCGCCTTGAACTTTTGCCGATACCTTATTTATATCTTCGTTAAAAACCTCGTGCGTTTGGTCATTTATTATCAATTCAGCGGGCTTTAAAACCAAACTGTTTTGAGCGGTTTTCTTTAGTTTTTTAAGAAAAGCACCATAAACAGAGGCCGTATTGGCGTATTTGTCAATTGATTCAACCAAACTCGTAATCAAAAAATAATATTCATCATCAGAGATTAATTTTTCTTTTTTCCACTTTTCAATTTTTTGGCGAACAGCATCGCATCTCATTCCGTTTTCATCTGAAAAATATTGCCTCGGCTCATTTTGGTTTTCCGTTCCGCCAAAACAGTAATTATTATAAACAAAGCCTTTGATGCCTTTCAAATCTGATAAATAACTGCAAACAAAATTCTTCCTCTTTTCAACTTTGATATTTTTTAATTCTGGAATTTCCGTTGTTAATGCAGAAAAGCCCAATTCTTTGTGATTGCCAATATAATGCCTGTTTAGGACATAGCTGTAATACTGAATGTCATTCGCAATGACCTTATAACCTTTTTTCTTGAAATAACTGCCTACGATTCCAGTGCCTGCGAATAAATCACAAAAAACAGAACAGTTTTTATCAACCACTTTGTTTATTGATTCTTCTAAAAATCCCAATAACGATAATTTGCTGCCAATGTAATTCATCAATTACTTTCTTTTTTTATCTTCACTTATTATATCCATAGGAGACACTTTTAAGAATCCCGCCAACTCCTCGATATTACTCTTAATAGGTCTGAATTTATTAGACAGAATATTCGATAGCTGATTTTTAGAAATCCCAAGCATTTTGGCTAATTGTGTAAAATTATCGATTTTTCTTTTTGCCATAATTTCTTTAATTTTATATCTATCAACAATCAACATATCATACACCGGCTCAAAGTCAAGTATTTTATTAACTATTTCAAAGTTATTTATTAACTATTTTATTTAACTCTTCTCGCCAATCATCTGGACTATACCAAAAGCACCCCATACAGCCCTTTTCATCATATTTATAGACATTCTTGCTCCAATACTCCTCGCCTTTATACCAAAATTTTATACCCGGAAAACATCCCCTTTGATTGGTCTTAAAGCATCGCTCACAATATCTGGATTTTAACAAATTATTGCTTCTTGTCAGAAGAATAAATTTTTTTCTTATTTCTTCTTCCGGCATATTCGGAGCGTTGACTTCTTCGTCTTTGTCCCATCTAATCTGCGGGAATTTATGATCCACTTCCAAAAGGTTGGATTCCATTTTCCTTAGAAAAACTGCGTCTTTGAATCCCAATACCTCTTTAATTTTTTTAGTCAAATTTTGTGGCAAATTCGACCTGACATTAGTATCATCTAAAATCTCTAAGGACTTTAATTTTCTGTGAACGGTAGTATTGTTGCACCTTTCACAGAGTATCCTTTTTTCCCATCTATTAGGCTTATGTTCCTCTAACTGAATACCTTGCTGTCTCCAAACTTGCCAAGTCTTGGCCTGTCCGGATTTCAGCTCGCACTTAGAACAATGCCATTGCAAATCTGACATAGTTTCAAAATCAATATATGAAGTGGTACCTTCTGTGAATGGATTATTTTTCATTTTATTGGAATTTCCTACAGGATTTTATTTACATTTCTTTGCGTATCCATTTCCCAAATTTCTGGATTAGTTGATATGGAATTTAATTGAGAAACTTCGTTTATTATATTTTGAGGAACTAAATTAAATTGTTGTGTAAAAACCAACAAAATTGGTTTTATGTTAAACTTCTTTCCTCCTAACAAATGGCCACCATTTTCTTCACTCGCCCAATTAATATAATACCGTAATTGCTCTGCAGGAGAATTTAAGCAGGACTTGTGTTTTAATTCAACAATTCTGTAAATATGTGTGGCCTCATCAATTTTCTCAAAAATTAAAATATCAATTTTTTGCATTCCGCATCCTGCAAATACCTCATTACCTATCCAAACTATATTTGTCCCAAAAATTTCCGGAAAAAAAGTGTTATTTCCAATCGTTAATTGCTGCAATATATAAGCTTGGAAAGTAGTCTCGTTTTTTTTGATATCGTTCAAAGACAAGCTTATCTGATTACCCATGTTATAATCGTAGGTTATATTAGCAGCGGTTATTTTGCTGCTGGAAATTTCAAAATTGTGGTGGCGTGATGATAAAGCTCTCCCATCATTAGCATCTTCAATCAAACTTATTAGTCGTTTAACTTCCCAAGGCAATAACATTGTATTCCCTCGTTTTGCTTTCATTTTCCTATAAATTAGAGACCACAAAAGTTCCCTTGAATATGTTGGAAGTTTATCTAAAGCTATCCATTCGTATACTCCTTCAGAATATACTCTCTCATAAGGTTCAATTTTTTTTCTATATATTAATTTTAAAGGTAGATTTGGTTGCAATGCTGCATCTTTTACAGAATGATAAACAGCATTGTCCGAAGCCCTAAAAACTCCAAAAAATCTTCCTTTCTGATTTGTTGAAGATTCGATATAAAAAAATATAAAATCTCCCTGTTTTACTCTCAACATATCAGCTAACAATCCAACGTTATTATCTTTGCCTCCTGCACTAGTTCCAACAAACATATAATTTAAATGTATTGGAAGCGTTTTTTCATTTACAATATAAACATGTCCTCGCAACATTTTTTTACCTTATTTCTTAAAAATTAAAATATATTCATGTTTGAAAATATAATAATCGCTCGAAAGCGCACGATACCGCCAGATACCTTCCTTGTTTTGCTTGGCTCGATTGCCTTCCATATTTTTAATAACAATACTTTTCAGGGTTAGACCCAATTTTTGTGCCTCATTTAAGCAATGAAAACCAAGCGGAATCCACCTGCCTGCGGCATATTTATCGCCGATTACTATAGTTAAATATCTGCCTTTCTCTAATATATCAATAGTATTCTTCAAAACTAATGAAAACCTGCCCAAAAAATCATTCAGCGACTTGGAATTGGACAAATCGCCCTCTAAATCGCTAAATTTGATTATGTCCCCATATGGTGGGTGCAAAATCGCCAATTGAATGTTTTTTATTTTCCGTTCTCCTAAAACCTCTTTTACTTTTTCAAAAGTTTCAGGCTTGGTACTATCCCCGACAATCAGACCGCAAAAATTATCTTTTGGCTCAACCTTGCTCTGAATATGCTCAATAAGCTGTTTCTGAATATCTATGCCGATAAAATTTCTTTTTAAGCTCTCCGCCTCATAAGCCGTTGTTCCGCTTCCCGCAAACGGGTCGAATACAATTTCATCTTTCTTTGTATATCTCAAAATAAGCTGATGGGGAATTTGCGGCACAAAATTGCCGTGATAAAAACCATCGTGTTTGCCGGATTTATCTCTTCCGGGGATTATCCAAAGACTATCCGTCCAAACTTCCGACTCTTTCCAATTATCTAAATTTATATCATTAAAAACCGGCATGTGATATTGTCTTTGTTTTTTCAAACCCTCGCTAATTTTTTATTTTCAATCTATACTTTTTTTCTCAATCTTTCTTTATAGTTAAATTTATCTTTTCTACTTCCTTATTTCTTTTAATCCGCAGTTGCATATTTTATAGCTCTTTGCAGTTTTTTGTTTTAAGGCATAACTGCGAAGCAGTAAAAAAAATCAATGCAGCAGTCAGGAGGCAAATTTATTTGCCGGAGACTGAAGTGTTGATTTTTTACAGGTGCGTTTTCGCACCGCCTTAAAACAAAAAATCTCTGTGAACTCTGTGTTCTCTGTGGCTAACATTTTTTCTGCCTTTTGCCTACCGCCTTACGACTTATGCTCTTATGCTCTTTTTTTCTGATAACTGATAACTGAATTTCTGATAACTATTTTTGAATTATAGGTATCATCGCATAACAATCAAGAGAAAACCTCTCTACTAAATTCTTCGTGTTCTTCGCGAGCTTCGTGGTGAAAAAATCCGCGACCTCTGCGAAATGCTACTCTGCGTAGTACGCTACGAAGCACGAGCCAGCGTCTAAATTCTTTGTGCCTTAGTGCCTTTGTGGCTGCTTTTCAAAACTTCTCAAAACTTGTAAAAATCGCTTCAAAATTTACAAAAACCATTCAAAAACTGTTCAAAATTTGAATTTTTTTGAAGAAATTTGACAAAATTTAACAAAATTTGCAATTTACTTGCGCGTTTGGCTGAAAAAAACGGAAAGTTGGAGCGTTTTTTGTTATACTATCCGGAGTAATTTAAACAGGAGTGGGAATGGCGAAAATTCTGATAGGTATCGACTTTGGCGGAACAAACCTGAAAATCGGGTGTTTCGATGAAAAATTAACTCTCCTTATAAAGGATTCCATACCGGCTCAAATAAATGCGGGGCCTGCGGCGGTGGTTGAAAAAATCGGCGAATTAACCGCTCGGCTCGTTAGTCTCTGCGGGCACAGCACTTACGACATAATCGCGGCGGGGATAGGTACGCCTGGCGTTGTTGACGTTGAAAACGGAGTAGTGCTGGCCACATCGAATATCAAATTTACAAATATCCCGCTTCGGCAAATGGTCAGAGACAGACTTAATGTTCCGGTGATTCTTGAAAACGACGCTAATGTTACCTGCTGGGCGGAACGGGTGGCGGGCGCAGGCAAAGGCGCACGAGAAATGGCTCTTATAACTCTGGGTACAGGTATCGGCGGCGGAGTTATCACCAATGGCGAGCTTGTCAGGGGTTTTGCGGGCAACGGCGGAGAAATCGGACATATCATTATAAAGCAGGATGGCAGACTTTGCGGCTGCGGGCAGAGGGGCTGTATTGAGGCCTATGGCTCGGCAAGCGCAACAGCGGCACGCGCAACCGAAGCAATCGCGGCGGGCGGCAAATCGAGTCTGCAAAAAATCATCGAAACCAACGGGCAGATTAGCTGCAAAGACGTGTATGAACACTCGGCGGCAGGCGATGAGCTTGCCCGGCAGATTACCGATGAAACGGCAAAATCGCTGGCGACGCTGTGCATAAATCTTTTGCATATAACCGGGCCGAGGCGAATAATTTTTTACGGCGGAATGATTGAAGCGGGCGAACTGCTGCTTGAGCCGATTAGGAAGTTCTTCAATGAGCATATCTGGAAAATCAGAAAAGAAAGCATCGAATTATGTTTTGCCGCTCTGGGTGCGGAGGCGGGCATAATCGGCGCGGCGGCATTGGCAAGCTATGAGTTCAAGAAAGGCAAAATTATATAATAGATTGCCCTATTTTATATTTGCGGGTTTGTCGATGCCGTATGTTTGGGCGATTGTCGCATCGGCCTGCGGAAGTTTGCTTCTGTCCAAAACAATCTTCGGCTCATCGAGTTCAAACTCTATCACATCATATTTATCCTGCGGGTTGAGCGCAAAGGCAGCGGGCAAGTCCCGCATCGAACTGATTTTCATTCCGTTAATTTTGTTCACGACAAGCTGACTTAGGCCGTGATAGCCGAGAGTTATATCGCCAGGCAGAATAAAACTCAAAACGACGATTGATTTTCTGTCTTCGGTTGGTTTGAATGCGCTGTTGAGCAGGTAATTATAAATGTGCGGCTCGGCCTTTGAAGTCCAGTTTTCGCCTCGTGCGGCCATATATGTTTTTGTGAGTTTCTGCAATACGCATCCGCCGATGATGCAGTATTCCGGCTGTGCATCGAGGTCGTACCAGGGGACGAGCATATCGGAGACATTGAAATTTTTGACGGTGGTTTGGAGGGTTTGCTTTTTGCCGTCTCTGAAGATGTCGAAGGTGATTTTTTCGCCGGCTGTTTTGCTTGTGATGAGATAATCATAGTATAGAGCATCGTATTGTTTGTGCGTGAATCTGCCGTAAGGGTTTAGTTGGCAGCCGTCTATTGACAGGATTACATCGCCTGCTTTCAGAATGTCGGCGGCGGTGCCGAGCATGAAAACATCAGCGACATAAACGCCGAGCTGCATATCGGCTGGCATTTTGAGGTATTTTCTCAATGCCGAGTCGAGCAGAGCGGCGGCGGAAAATCCGACCGCGCCTGTTCCATTATAGTCGCCGTCTTTGGAATCGTTCAGAAATCTGTTTATGACTTCGGCGGGTATAATTCCAGCCTCCTTGTTTTCGTTTGACCAGCCCGCTATTCCGATTGGTTTTTTGCCGATGCAGTATAACTGTCCGCTGTGGGTTCTGTCAGAGGCGCTGGCGGCGACAAAGTTGAGCACCTTTGAAAACGCCATTGCGTACGAATCGACGGACGCTCTGTCGAGATAGCCTCTGCCGCTGTAAATGTTTTCGGTAGGCGACAGCCAGTAAAATTCTACAGGAGCTCCTTTCGCGTAAATGCCTGTGAATTTCACCGGCACAAGAGGTTTTTTTATTGAATTGGCGTCGAGTTCGATTAACGCTAAATTGTTTTCATAACTTATAATTTTTATTTTGGCGGCGATAAATTCGTTTTGGCCGAATCGCTTTGCCTGTATTTCGGCGGCGTTTGCGATGTTGTACGCCGGCGTAATGATTTTGTTTTGAGCGACGACGACACCGACCCCCCAGCCTTCGGTAAGGTTAGTGTTCCGCCACGGCTGATACTGTTCGTAGCCGTAATATGATATTTTCAGATAGACGAGGCTATCCTTCATTGTTTCTGAAAAGGCGGCATCGTTCTTCGCGAAAGCGGTTGATGTAAGGAATAAAAAAATACTAAATCCTAATATCGAAATCCTAAACAAAGAAGAAACATTGAACATTGAACATCCAACATCCAACGTCGAATGTGGTGTCGCCTGCGGCGACGAAATTTTTATTGACCGCTCCATTACTGTCGCGGCTCTGATTATTTTACTTTGTGTTTTGTTTGATTTCATATTTTTTCTCCTGTGAAAGCCCAGGTCGGGACGTTGTATTTTTTGAGAATGGAATCATTTCGCTGATGAGCCTTCTTTGCTTCTATCGGCAAAGGCCTTTCGGAATTCATAAACTTCAGAATGTAAAATTCTGCGTCTTTATTTTCAAACGCCTTTTTCAAATCGTCAAGGCTGCGAATTGGAACATCGTTTATGCTCTCGATTGGCTTATTCGCGAAGTCGCCGGCGTATGCGTTAATTTCATCCGGCAGGATTTCGGAAAGTATGACGTATTCCTTAAGCAGCGGGTCTTCGTTAAGCTGCTGAGAATTGCTGAACAGGTATCGGAGCGTGTGCGGAATATCCATAAGCCATTCCTCGCCCCAGGTTTCAAGGAAGTTTCTCGATGCGGAAATAAATGTAAGGCCCGCGAAGCAGACGTAGCCGGGCGGATTATCGTAGAGCCTTGCGTATTCTAAGACGGGGCGGTTGAGCTGGACGGTAAGTTCTGCGGTTTTTAGTTCGCCGGCCCGCCAGAATGTGATGCTTGATTTTTCGCCGATTTGCTTTTGCTCGATTGCTTCCGAGAGAAAGTGTTTTGTGCCGTAAATCGCAATCATTCCATCGTTGTCGATTGCGTAGTCGTCAACTTTTGTGATGACATCTTCCTTTTGAAGGACGTTTTCGGCGGAGCTGTTGAGCATTACGGATGTAACCAAAATGCCTTCAGTATCTTTCGGGAGTTTGAGATAATCTTTGTAGCTGTCGCTGTGCAAGCCTGCAAAAAGCGAAATGCCAAGCGAGCCGAACGAGTCATATCTGCCGTCGTTGATATCGGCGAGAAAATGTTTTATGACTGTTGTCGGAATCATATATCCGATGTTGTCTGCCTGACGCAATCCCTGAAAAGCTACGCCGATTACTTTGTTGTTCTGCATTACGGGGCCGCCGCTGTTGCCGGGGTTGATGGCGGCATCGGTCTGCACGACTAAATGCGAATCGGCTCCGCTGTGGACGTAAATATCGGTTTGGATTCTTGAGACTACGCCTTCTGTAACGCTGATGTGCTGGCCGCCCATCGGAAAGCCGAAAGTAGAGACGACGCTGTGAACCTGCGGCAAATCGCCGATTGAAAGCGGTATAGTCTGAATGAAAAACGACTCATCGGAGATTTTCAGTATGGCCAGGTCGCAGTCGTGTCCGACAAATTCGACGAAGGCGGGATATTTTTTAGCGATGTTTTCTTTTTTGACGATGATGTATCGACTGTCTGAAATGTTGTGCGCGTTGGTGAGGATTTTGTTGCCGGCGATGATGAAGCCCGTTCCGACTCCGCCGTTAGTTGAGTTTTGCTTCCAGGGAGTTGTGTAGTCATAGCCCTGTTTGACGATTTGAATCATTACGACGGATTTCGACATATCCGGCACGTCGGCATAAGAAATTGCCATAGTGCAAGTCATAATTATTAAAAACATTTTTTTCATTTCTTATTCTCCGTAAGTTCTGCCAGTTTTTCCTTTGCCTGCTGATATTTTATTTTGCCAAGTCTGCTGAATACATCTTTGCCGGGATACATTGTTTTAAACTGCTCGGTATAAGCATCTTCAGTTTCTACGGCTTTTCTGTAATTTTCGATTGCGCAGTCGGTTTCGCCGATTTGCTCGGCGGCCTGCGCCAGTCCCATTCGCAATTCGCCCGACGCGGGGTATCTCTCGACGGCCTGTTTGAAAGCCGTAAAGGCTTTTTCAAACCAGAAGAATCTTTTTTCGGAAGTAATCTGCGCGAGCGTTTCATAAACGCCTGCGAGGCTTTCATAGTTTTTGAAATCAGCTTTGTCTCTGTTTATAGCGGTTGTGAACAGTTTTTCGGCTTTAACGAGAAATTCTCCTTTATCGACCGGATCGAGGTTGAACTGATACACGAGCATTTTTCCAGCGGCTGCGGCGGGCGCCGGATTCAACGCATCATCATCGGAGGCTTTGAGCAAAAGCGATTGAGCATCCTTGAAATATCCTCTTGATGCGAGGGTATTGGCGTTTTCCATCTTTATAGAAACTTCGGCGGCGGGAAACAGGCAATACCGGATTATGCCGGCGATTAGCAGAATCGCGGCTATTGATATGGAGTATTTGCCGGCTATGGATAATTTTCTGTCGGATTGTTTTTGTTCGCCTGAATATAATATTGCCGCGCAAGCCCAGATTGCGGTCATTATGCCTGGTTCGAAGATCGCAAAATCAATAAGATTGTGGAGCAGCACGGCGAGTGTTCCGCAGATTAAGGCGGCTGAATTGATTTTATGGTTTGTGATTTGCGATTGATTTCTTGTACTCATCCAGATTGTTACGGCGAAGAAAAACGCCGGCGCAGCGTACATAATCGCAAGGACATATAGTATGACGGCTAATTCTCCGCCGATTTGCGTTCTGACGAACATCGGTCTTATAAACAACAGGGTAAGGACTGCGCATACTCCGGATATTTTGGCAGTGTCAGTGAAATTTATTTTGGTCTGCTCGGTGGTCGCAGCGAGGGTGTCGCTTGTTGCGGTTTTTATGATTGGATAAAACAAGGCAACGCAGAAGCCGATTGCGCCGATTGCGCCGAATTGGCTTGCCAGACTTAATATAAAGCAGTGCGGGTCTTTGACTGTTTCCAGCGCGGCTGGTGTTTTGTAATGAGTGTAGATTGTGCCGAAGTTTCCGCCGCCGATGCCTGTCAATGGATTGTCTGCGATTATTTCAGCGGCCGCCTGCCAGTATTGCCATCTGACGAGCATAGAATTTCCGCCGGGCAGCGTGTTGTATTTGAGGCCGTAACCGATAATCGCAAATACGCCTGTGATAATTAAAATGGCGACTGTGGTGATAACGGTGATGCGCCATCGCTGCAAAGTCCGGCCGAATTTTTTTATGATGAGCAGTAAAATGGCGGCTGCGGCCAGCGCGGCAAAACCTCCTTTGCTGTGTGTCATAACCAGACCTGCGAATAAGACCAGCAATAACGCTATCGGCAGAAGTAATTGTTTTTTGGAGTTGATCTTGAAGTCAAAAACGGCAAAGACTCCGAATATCGCAAGATTTATAATTGCCGCTGCGCTGTTGCCGGTTGTGAAAAAACCTCTGACATCCTTTGAATACAATCTATGTTCGTAGAGCATTTGCTGGAAAGACCCCGGTTCGATGCCGAGGGCTTCGAGCTGGGTCGCAGGCTCCTGCTCGTATTGTTCAATCATAAGTTTATTGCTGCTGGAAAACTGTTCGGTGCATTGATATACATTTGCGACCGCTGCGCCGATAATGACGATGAGCAGGATTTTTTTTCGCTCGTGGGAATTCAAAAGGCCGGCGAGCATTACGGCTGTAAGCATTGATGAAAGAACTGTTACAGAATCGTTAATGGCATCTCTGCGGTTTGAGGCGGCGATTGTACTGATTATCGCTGCGGCGGCAAAAATGATTATGCCCCATTCAAAAATTCCGGACTGATATTTTTGATGGAACAGCCTGACGGCAAGCCAGATAATAAACAAAATAATCAGCGAGCAGGAGATTGTGATGCTCAAGAAGTTGTCGAAAAACGTTCCCTGCATACCGAAAGATTCAATGTGCGGGTTTTCCATAAAGCTCAATCGCAGGGCGATTACGCACAAAAGTATTACGAAGAGAGCCGACTCAAAAACGCGGATACCGATATTTTTTTTATTGCTGTTTAGTAGAGTCATTTTTATCCGTTGATTCAAGAATTGCAATAATTGCCAAAACCAAAACTGTCTGGACGAAGACCAGCGGAGCGAGAGCCGGTTTGGCGAATTTAAGTATTATCGCTCCAAGACCCGTCGCCAGCGTTGCCAGATAAAGGGTTAAGACTGTTTGTGTTTCTGATAGTCCGCGTTTTTTGAGTCTGTGCGAAAAATGCTGCGTATCCCCGATGAATGGGCTTTTGCCCTGTTTAAGCCGCAGAAAGCTCACTGTTATAAAATCATACAGCGGCAGAGCCACAATAATAAGCGGCATAAATACGGCATACCAATGTCCTCCGGTCGAGCCGCTCTGATAATAATCAACTCTCAATGTCAGCATCGCAATAAAAAATCCGATAACGAGCGAGCCAGCATCCCCCATAAAGATTGAGGCTGGGAAGAAATTAAAGACTAAAAATCCCGCCAGCGTTCCGGAAAAAACAAGAGCGAAACCGGCTACGATTGTTTGCGACGCTGCCGCCGCGGCAAAAAACAAAATAGCCGATACGAGCATAGCGATTCCTGCGCTTGCGCCGTCCATATTGTCGAGGAAGTTGAAGACGTTGATAAGCAGCACAATCCAGACGGAGCTGATAATTGAGGTGATGATTTTGCTTTGGATGAAAAGCTCGACGCGAACATCGGCGAAATAAGCTGCGGCAAAAGCGGCTGCGAATTGAACGATTAGTTTTGTTTTCGGGCTTAGATTTTTGAGGTCGTCCCACAGGCCGAGCGTGAATAAAACAGTCGAGCAGGCAAGAATGATTAACAGTTGGCAGAGTTTCGGCGTGCGTGTCGTCTGCGAGATATTGACATTGTTTGTGATAATTGCTATTGCGGCAGCGATGCAGAATATTGCTATTGTGGCGAAGATTGCGATTCCGCCGCCGAGGGGTATGATGCTTTTGTGGAATCTGTCATCGCGAGGCCGGGCGACAAAATCGAGTTTGACGGCGATTTTTTTTACGACGGCTGTAAGTATTACCGAGATTAGAAAAGCTGCTATAACACTGAATAGATAAACGCCTGGCAAAGCCATTTTAAATTCGCTCCCTTAATTGCAGAACTAATTTTTCCCTTACCTGACTGAAAAATCCGTGGTAGCGGTTTTCCTTATGGTCGGGAAAGGTATATTCAAAACCTTTCCATATTCCTCTGCTGAAGACCAGCGTAACTTCGGCCCAGATTTTTTTGCCGAGATAAATTCTGTGCGAAAAATTTTTTGCGCTCGCCAGCACGAGTTTTGACGGCTCAATATATCCTGGGTCGAGATTCACAGGCCTGCTGAACTGTCCGCCAAGCTTTGCGGCTAATTTTTCTTCCATTTTATTGGTTTTCAGTTTTAAATCCGCCAGCTCGTCGGGCATAATCAATTTCTCAACTGCCACAAATTTTTTGACAATTTCTTTGCCGGTCTCGTCAGCATAATATTCGGTATGATGAAACGGCCAGACCGGACTTTCGAGGTCGCAAGCGCCGAATTTCGCATTTATCAGAGCGACCGCGGCGTTCAGAGCGTTTTCGTTACAGGCTAATATACCTATTATTAGCTTGACGGGTTCAGGTTTTTTAAGATTCCACATAAGCATTTATTTTACCACAGGGTTTGTGGATAATCACCATAGATTTATTTCAATCCAGCAGGTTCAATATAACTTTTATCATAATATCTTTTTCTGAAGGTTTGCCGGATGCCGCCATAAGGGTTAAGGCAACAAGAGCGTTGTCGTCAATTCGCTTGCTGCCGTCTTTACGCAGCAAAATCCCATTTTTTTGCAGAAATAAAACAAACAGCGCCGCCGCTATGCGTTTATTGCCGTCTATAAAACTGTGATTTTTAGTTACGAAATACAACAAATTTGCGGCCTTTTCTTCGATGGTTGGATACACATCTTTTTTGCCGAAAGTCTGGTAAATTGCTCCGAGCGAGCTTTTAAAACTTTGGTCTTTTTCCTTGCCGACTAATGGTGAATCGTTGAATTTCTGTCTTATCTGCTCGATAATTTTTTTGGCGTTTTCATAAGTTAAAATAAATTTACTTCTTTTTGTGCCGGCAGGCGAGGCAAGGCGCTGGTGGTCATAATTATCGAGAATATTTAATGCGCGAGTGTATTCGGAGATAATTCCGATAACGCCTTTTGCTTCATCGGAGACGCTTTCCAACGACAAAATATTGCCCAATAAATGAACCGCCTGCTGTAATTCTCTTATCTTTTCTTCTTTGGCTTTCAGCCTTTTTTCGTTGATGGTATAACCGTTGACTAAATGTTTCCGCAAAACATTAGTAGCCCAGATACGAAATTTAGTCGCTTGCGATGAATTGACACGATAGCCGACTGAAATGACAGCATCAAGATTGTAAAACCGAGTTTTGTATGTTTTGCCATCAGCGGCAGTATGTTCCAAAATGGAACATACTGAAATTTCATTTAATTCTCCACTTTTAAATATGTTTGCCAAATGCTTGGTTATTGCCGGCCGTTGTGTGCCAAACAATTCGGCCATCTGCCCCTGTACGAGCCATATCGTATCCTCTACCAGCCGAACTTCGAGACGGTTTTGGTACAGGACGATTTTACCTTTTGACTTGTCTGCTTTTGTCTTTATCATAATTTTTTATCTTACCACAGGGTTTGTGGATAATCACGAGAGATTTATTTTGCGATGGGGATTAAGTTGGGAGGATATTTATTGTTAGACCAGGTGTCTGGTAAGTATTAAACCCGCGTTAGCAGTGTTATAAACAGAGGTTATGACAGCAACTTGACTTTTTGGGGTGGGGGTACATATACTTATACACTTTTGGGTAAGTTATCAGAAACGCATTTTTGATTTTAATTTTATTTCCCCTAAATGAAGATAGACCACGGCATAATAGCCCGCGTTCAGCGAGCCAACGACATAGTTGACATTATATCTGAACACGTCAATCTCGTCCGCAAGGGCAGGGAGATGGTTGGGCTTTGTCCGTTTCACGATGACCACAAGCCAAGTATGTTTGTTCATCCCGATAAGCAGATATTTAAGTGTTTCGCCTGCAGCGCAGGCGGCGATGTAATTAAATTCGTCCAGATGCGTGAGGGATTGAGCTTTATGCGGGCGGTTGAGAGACTGGCCGAGCGGGCTGGTATAAAACTTGAGCCGATGAAGCAGCAGCAAGGCGAAAAAACTTCCGATGTTGACCCCGCTGACGTTGAGAAGGTCAACAAGTGGGCGATGCTGCACTGGCGAAAGAATCTTGCCGACCCGGCAGGTAAAGGGTGTAGAGACTATATCGCCCAAAGGCAGATACCCGAAGAAACGGCGGCGGAATTTTCGCTGGGGTTCGCTCCGGATAGCTGGGATACCCTTTTAAACGCGGCAAAGCAGAAAAAAATTCCGGAATCGCTTTTGCTTGCCAGTGGTCTGATTGTGCGAAACGAGCAGGGCAGACAGTATGATAAATTTCGCAACAGACTGATGTTTCCTATTATAGATAGTTCGTCAAGGGTGATTGGATTCGGCGGCAGAACGCTGGGCGACGACCCCGCCAAATATATGAATTCGCCTGCGACGGTTATTTTTGACAAGAGCAATAATGTTTACGCTTTGGATAAAGCCCGGCACGAAATGGTTTCCAGCGGCACGGTTGTAATCGTCGAGGGATATACCGATGTGATTATGGCTCATCGGTTTGGCTGTAAAAATGTCATCGCGACGCTCGGCACGAGTTTGACCGCGGGACACGCAAGGCTGCTGCGGCGTTTCGCCAAAGATATAGTTTTGATTTTCGATAGCGATGTCGCGGGAGTAACGGCGGCGGAGAGGGCTCTGGAAATATGCCTTGGCGAAAAGATTGATATTCGGATAGCTAATGTGCCGCAGGGCAAAGATCCTTGCGATTATCTTTTGACGGCGGGAGCGGACGGATTTAAGAACGTTATAAAAAACGCAGTTGATGTAATGCAGTACCGCTGGGAAAAGCTGGCGGATAAATTCAGCCAAAGCGATAATCTTACAGACCGCAGGCGTGCGACGGAGGATTTTCTTAAAACCGTTTCATCGGCAATGAGTAGTGGAGCGGTTGACGCGATATCGCAGGGGTTGATAATCAACAGGTTGAGCAGGATATTGCAGCTTAGGCCTGAAGTGATAAGAAAAGAAGTTGAACGGCGCGGCATCTCGGCTAATCGGACGGCGGTTAATTCGGTCGAGAACCAGAAAGTCGCGAAGATTGACACAGGCTCCGGATTTGCCCGCAGAGCGCAGGAAGAAATAATAGAAGCGGTTTTGAACGAACCTCGCCTTTTTGAATCCGCGGCGAAGAAAATCAAGGCTGAAGATTTTTCCGATGCTTCGCTGCGGCAGATTTGGGATTTGCTTGGGCAGGTAATTGAGCCTGACGTTGAGTTTTCTCTTGCGGATTTTCTCGCTCGAATAGAATCGACCGATGTTTCGGATATTGTGGTGAAACTTAGCGGAAACGGGCAGGATATTGAGACTTTGCGGCGAAGATTGAACGGTGCCATCATCGCTCTTGTCGAGCATAATGAAAAAACGCAGGCGCAAACCACGAATGTTATTGATGATGAACGTCTTAGGCGAATAACATCGGTTAAGGCAAAGCCGGATAGAAGAAATCCGGGATTCCTGCCGATTTGAAACCCTCCCAACATAAAGTTGGGGGCTAACTATATCATTAGTTTTTAGGAAAAATTGTGACTAAAAAGAAAAGCGAAGTTAAGGCTAAAAAGAAATTAAAAATTGAAGATAAGAAAACCGAGGTCAAGGTCGAGACTAAGGTTGAGGCGGCAAAGGACGCGGTCGCAATTCCGGCGGCAGAACAGCCGAATGCCAATCCTCCTGCCGGTCAGCAGCCCGCTGCGCCTGTGGCTGATGGAAAAAAGCCTGCAGATTCGATTGAAGAAAAAATCAAACAAATTATCGAAAAGGCCAAGAAAAAGGGCTACATTACTTATGAGGAAATGAATAACGAATTGCCTGACGAGTCGATTTCGCCGAATCGGCTTGAGAGTCTTATTATGACCCTCGATGAGATGGGCATTAGTCTGCTCGATGAGAGCGAGATGGAAAAACGGCAGGAAGAGGAAGAATTTGAAGTTGACGACGATGTTTTTGTCGATGAAGAGGCGGTGGTGGAGGAGGTGGCCGACGACCTTGTTCTTGAGACCGAGCTTGTCGAGGGCGATGTCGGCAGGATAGACGACCCTGTGCGAATGTACCTGACGCAGATGGGGCAGATTCCTCTGCTGACGCGCGACCAGGAAATATCTCTTGCCCGCAAAATCGAACTGACGCGAATGGTGTTCAGACGGCAGGTTCTGGAAAGTGATTATTCGGCTGTAGGCGCGATAGAGATTCTTCGGCAGGTCGGCGAAGGGATATTGCCCTTCGACAGGACAATGAAAATGAGCACCGCTGAAAATCTTGTCCGGTCGGTGGTCAAGAGCCGATTGCCCGAAAATATAAGAACGGCCAATAAGCTGTTGGCCAATAATATAAAATTGTTTGCCGAATTTTTAGACGGCCAGAATAATGAAGCGTCGAAGAAAAAGGCAATGAAGCAGATTCGGCGGAATCGTCTGAAAGTCGCCACTCTGCTTGAGGAATTGAGCCTGCGGACAAGCAGAATACAGCCGATGATGAAGAAGCTCGAAGGCGTTCTGTCGAAGATGCACCAGGTTCAGAAGTTGATTGCCGCCGGGCCTACCGCCGATTATATGGCTGAAGATATTGACGCGATGAAGCAGGAATACAACGGCCTGCGCGATATGGTTCTTGAAACCCCAGACCAGCTCGGAAAGCGGCTTCGCGCGGTTCGCGCGGTTTTTCTGCAGTATGAAGATGCCAAACGCAAACTTTCCAGCGGCAACCTGCGGCTCGTTGTTTCAATCGCCAAGAAATATCGCAACAGAGGTCTAAGTTTTCTCGATATAATTCAGGAAGGCAACACCGGCCTGATGCGCGCGGTCGATAAATATGAATACCGCAGAGGCTACAAGTTCAGCACTTACGCGACGTGGTGGATAAGGCAGGCTATTACGAGGGCAATCGCAGACCACGCCAGAACAATCAGAATTCCTGTGCATATGATTGAAACGATGAGCAGGCTGCGCACCGCAACCAAAGAACTTTTACAGAAACTCGGCAGAGAGCCTACGATTGAAGAAATCGCGGCTGAAACGGCATTGACGGTTTCGGAAGCCCGGCGTGTTTTGAAAATATCAAAACATCCGATAAGTCTCGACAGACCCATCGGCGAAAGCGAAGACAGCTACTTCGGCGATTTTATCGAAGACGAAAGCGCAGAATCGCCCGTGCAGTCGGCTACTCACGAAATGCTCAAAGACAGAATTGATGAGGTTTTAAAAACGCTCACCTATCGCGAGCGCGAGATTATCAAACTCCGCTACGGCCTGGGCGACGGATATACTTATACGCTCGAAGAAGTCGGCAGAATTTTTAAAGTAACTCGCGAACGTGTTCGGCAGGTCGAGGCCAAAGCGATTAGAAAACTTCAGCACCCGGTAAGATGCAGAAGGCTCGAAGGCTTTGTCGACCAGCATACAATAAAACCGATAGCGACAATATAGGAACGTGATGAACGTCCAACATTGAAAGGCTAAAACATTTGTTTTAGCCTTTTTTATTTTTATGCGAGCGGCTGATAGAATGTCTCCGGTTTTTTGCCGAGCATGTTTGTCAGTATGCCGATTTTTTCGATTTGGCATTCGATTTTATCGCCGGTTTTGAGGAAATTTCCTGTCGCCATTCCTACGCCTTCGGGTGTGCCGGTTGCGATAATATCGCCTGGTGCAAGCGTTGTGATATGACTCATAAATGAAACGATTTCATAGACGTTAAAAATCATATCGGAAGTGCTGGCGTTTTGGCGGAGTTCGTCGTTGACTTTCAATGTCATTTGCAGATTTTGCGGGTTACCTATTTCATCAGCAGTGATAATGCAGGGGCCGATTGGTAAAAACCCGTCAGCCCATTTGCCGCCGAGCCAGTCGTAAAATTCATCCCACGGTCTTTTCGCTCTGCCTGCTGCGAAAGTTGTGCTGCGTGCCGAGATATCATTTGCGATTGTGAAACCAGCGATGTATTTTTTTGCCTTTTCAGGGCTGATACATTTTGCCGTTTTGCCGATGACGACGCAAAGTTCGATTTCATAATCAATTTCTTTGCTGTACACCGGCCAGTCAATTACATCATCGGGATTTGCGATTACCGAATCCGGCATAAGAAACGGTCTGGGTACGGTTGTACTGTGCGGCGATTCGCTAAGGCCGAGTTTGAGGCCTGCTTCGATAATGTGTTTTGCGTAATTGCCAGCCAAGCCGAAGATTTTGCCGGGATTTGGAATCGGGGCAAGAAGTTTGACATCGGTTAGCGGGATAAATTTTTTGCAGGAATTTGCGGCGGTCTGGATTTTTTTGAGAATTTCGCTGCCGCCGGCGATTATTTGTTTTACGCTGTGAAACTTGCCTGTCAGGTCGATAATGCCGTTATCGGTAAGTACGCCACAGGAAATTTTGGTATCTTTTTTAAATGTAATCAGCTTCATTTATTCACCACAGAGAATCACGATATTTTGTTTACACAGACGTTTTTTAATGGTACAATTATACTATGATTAAATGTCTAAAGGTACAAAAAAAAGCTTTTGTCGCAGGGTCGGTTTTTGATGATTCTGACGAGAAGGCATATTGGCTTTCCAAAACTCCCGGCCAGCGGCTAAGGGCGGCGGAGCTAATGAGGCAAATTATCTATGGCTACAATCCATCTGCCAAACGACTTCAAAGAGTTCTTGAAATTACTCAACGCTCATCAGGTTG
>MHXU01000096.1 GCA_001824555.1 Planctomycetes bacterium GWC2_45_44 | reverse complement strand
GAATTGAAGATTGAAAATTTAAGATTTAAAATTTGTGGAATCGCCTTGCGGCGAAACCGTTTCAATGATTTATCTCTCTGTGAACTCTGTGTCCTCTGTGGCTAAAAATAAAATCTTTAAAAACTCTGTGGCTATTCTCTATTATTTTTGCAGGTGTTTCAGCAGATAATCTTTATCTGGGCCGCCGAGGTGCTGCCAGGGCAGGATTTCATCATAATCAAATTTTCTTTCGGCTGTTTTGTGCAGGTCAAGGCCGCAATGCGTAAAGGCCTCCTGCCACAAATTTAAATTAAAGCACTCGTCCCACAAATCAAACCTTGCGCCGTTTTTATAAACGTATTCCAGCACATCAGCCATTCTGCGGTCTGCTCTGCCGATGGCCGATTCGAGGACGCTTCTGCGAATGTCGTGGAATTTAAAATTGACGCACCTTGCGCCCAGTCGGCTCTTCTCCGAAATGATAATATCTTTTACGTTTCTGAAATACGCTTCGCTTTGCTGGGCGTTCCAGCCGAATGGCGTGTGAGTCTTCGGCACAAACCAGCTTATCGCTGCGCTGATGGATGCGAGTTTGCCGCAGACTTTTCTCCGCAGCCCCGCCAGATTGTAGCAGAGTTTTACGATTTCTTTTATATCGTCTTCGGTTTCGCCAGGCAGACCAGCCATAAAATAGAGTTTTACGCTTTCAAAGCCCTGCTTGTATGCCTCTTCGAGCGCGGCAAAAAGATTTTCGTTTGTAATCGGCTTGTTGATTATTTGGCGAAGTCGTTCGCTTGCCGCTTCGACTGCGATAGTAAGCCCGCTTTTGCGAACGCTTGTGGCAAGTTTGGGCAAAAGTTTTAACTGTGTATCGACGCGCAGAGACGGCAGAGAAATTCCAACGTGCAGCGGCTCAAAATATTCTTTAAGCGAAGTTATCACTTCCTCAAGATACGGATAATCCGCCGTCGAAAGGCTCAACAGGCCGATTGTATCGAAGCCGGTCGCTTTATACGCGGCCTTTGCTATTTCTAAAATTATTTGCGGACTTCTAAACCGCACCGGTCTGCGGCAGAAGCTCGCCTGGCAGAAATTACACCGCCCCGGACAGCCGCGCATTACCTCGATGCTTATTCTCTCGTGAACAGCCTCCATAAACGGCACAATCGGCTTATCAGCTACGAGTGAAGTGTCGAGGTCATCAACAAAAGCATCAGTAAATTTTGTCGGCAGGCCGGGTTCAATCGGAGCAAATGATTTTATTTTTTCTCCCTCATATTCAAATTTATAAAGCGATGGAACGTAAATAAAATTGAATTTCTTCGCGACGTTTATAAGCAGTTGTCTTTTTGAAATATCATTTTTTTTCTGCTCGATAATAAATTTTGCAAGTTCTATAGCCGCTTCCTCGGCCTGTCCCAGCAGAAACATATCAAAAAATTCCGCCGCTGGTTCGCAGCAGTTGGCCATACCCGCTCCGCCGAGAATAAGGGGGTAATTTTCGCCGCGAGCGTTGCTTCGCAGCGGAATGCCGGCCAAATCAAGGGCATTTAACACGCCCGTCCAGCACATTTCGTTGGTAAGACTGAAACCGAGAACGTCAAAATCCGCGACCTTTGCCTTTGATTCCAGCGTATAGAGTGGGATTTTTTTCTCTGCCATTATTTTCTGCGCGTCGAGCCAGGGCAGGAAAACCCGCTCTGCGGCGACGTTGGCGACGCTGTTAAGAGCGGCATAAACGATTGCAAGGCCGGTGTGGCTTGTGCCGATTTCATAAGCATCTGGAAAACACAGAGCAACTTTTAACTTGCAGAGGCCAAAGTCTTTTTTGATTTGATTGACTTCGCCGCCGATGTAACGGCTCGGCGTTCTGACAAACGGCAGAAGCTCGCTGGCGACAGTATCTTCGAGTATTTCAATTTTTTTCATTTCCATTCGGGCAGTATAACATTTTTTTGGATAAATGTAATTGATATTTATCGGCAGATTCGGGATAATACCAATATGGAAGAAAATCCCAAAAAAATCTTTTATATGCTTATTCCGGTAATAGTTTTGTGCCTGCTGGTGTACAGTAAGCACAAGAAGCCGCAGATATTGGTCGAAAGCGGCAATATCATCGTGATGAACACCATCGCGAAAATTACCGCCGTCGCGAAAGACGAAAAAACCGCAAGAGCCGCTATCGATGCAGCGACGAAGGAAGTCAAACGCCTCGAAGGCCTAATGAACAGATATGACCCGAACTCGCAGCTTTCGCTCGTCAATCGTCAGGCGGACAAAGAGCCGGTGAAAATCGACAAAGACCTGTTCGAGGTTTTCCAGCGAGCGATTTATTACAGCAAATTAACCGATGGAGCGTTTGATATTACCGTCGCTCCGCTGATTGACCTGTTTAGGGCTTGCGCCGAGGCAAATACTCCGCCAACCGCTCAACAGCTTGCGGAAGTGAAAGAAAAAATAGGCTGCGAAAAAATTCTTTTAGATGCCAATGATTTTTCGATTCGTCTCGCTGCCGGCGGAATGAAATTGGATTTGGGCGCAATCGCGAAAGGCTACGCCGCCGATAAGGCCGTTGCGATAATGAAAAATCATGGCGCAACCGGCGGGCTTGTGAACCTCGGCGGCCAAATCGGCAGCTTCGGCACGACCGAAACAAAGGGCAAGTGGATGCTCGGCGTTCAGGACCCTGCCAATCCGCAGGGCGATAAGATAATCACTGCATTCGCCCTGAACGATTCGGCCATCGCGACCAGCGGAAATTATCACAGGTTTTATACTATCGCCGGCAAACAATACAGCCACATATTTAATCCCGCCACCGAAACCAGCGCAGATGCACTGTCCAGCGTTACGATTTTCGCCGAGACCGGCACAGCCGCCGATGCTCTGGCCACAGCCGTCAGCGTAATGGGAGCGGAAAAAGGGCTTGAATTGATTAAAAAGCTGAAAAACACCGAAGCGATAATCATCGTTGCAGAGACCGGCCAAACCATCAAAACCGATGGAATACAAAAATTCCTGGCAAAGTAAGTTTTTCAGCAGCCTGAAATCTTTTCCACTTAAAAACTTGACAATTCTGCCGAACGGCATTATAGTAGGTGATTATAGAGCTTTTTTTGTCGCAATTTTTCACGGAGGGTTTGAAATGCGGCTGGTTGTAAAACGCGGGGACAATCTTGTGAACGAGGCGCGATTCACTCGCGGCCCGATTTACATCGGCAGGCAAATCGGCAGTCAGATTTTTCTTCCCGACAGAGCGGTCTCGCGTCAGCATACCGTTCTTTACACAACCACCGACGGCAAATGGGTTGCCGAAGACCTCGACTCGGCAAACAAAACATATCTGAACAAATTAGCCATTCACAAAACGGAAATTAAGAACGGCGACATAATAACGATTTCCGATTTTCAAATCGAAGTTCACATCGATGATTCAGACAAGCTCGACACAGCGGCAAGCCTTGAAGACACTCTGCACGCGACGCTGCACGACCCGCAGATTATCATTCGTCATCTGGAAGGCACAGAATCGCCGCTTATAAGAATGCAGTCCAAAAGGGCTAAGGATTTTTCTTTAGTGGCCTCGGCGATGTGCAAATGCAAAAACACCGAAGAGCTTGCCACGACGCTTCTCGATTTGCTGTTTCGCCAGTTCAGGACGCTTCATTGCTGGGTTGCCCTGCGGAAAAATCCCGCCGGCGATATGGAAATCGCAAAAGGCAGAAAGGTCGGCGGCCTGACTATTAGGCTGGAGGATTTATATCTTGAGCCGAGAATCAACGAAGCGGTGAAGAATCAGCATTACATTCTCGTCCCGCGGCTGCCGATGCAGTACGAAGGCGACAAAGAAAAAATCAATTCCGCGATAATCACGCCAATCATCTGCGATGGACAGTGTTTCGGCGTGCTTTACGCCGATAACTCGCTCGACCACGAACACTACGGCCTTAGCGACCTCGATTATCTAATCTTAATCTCTTTCACGGTCGGGGCGTTTATTAAAAACCTTTGATAAGGTATAATTTTTCGACAGGTGCGATATGTCCCAAAAAATACTTGTAGCCGTTGCAGACGGCATTGAAGAACTCGAAGCCATCGCAATAATCGACTGTCTCGGCAGGGCGGGTGCCGAAATCACCGTTGCCTCCGTGAACAAAATCCAGATTACTACCTGCCGAAAGGTAAAAATCACCGCTGACTGCCTGATTGCGGATTGTCTCGACAAAACATACGACTTAATCGCTCTGCCCGGCGGAATGCCCGGCGCCGAACATTTTCGCAACAGCAGAGAACTTGTCGAAATACTGAAAAAACAAAAAGACTCCGGCAGATTATACGCGGCGATTTGCGCCTCGCCTGCGGTAGTTTTTGAACATCACGGCTTGCTGTTCGGCAAAAAGGCCACTTGTTTCCCTGCTATGGCTGAAAAACTCAAAAACAAAGAAGCAGCGAACCAAAGGGTAGTCGTTGACGGCAATTGCATCACCTCACAAGGCCCCGGAACAGCGGTAGAATTTGCGATTAAGCTCGTCGAGTTGCTTTTTGGCGAAAAAAAAGCTGATTCCGTCGCAAAAACAATGCTTTTTTGAGCAAAACTGCCAAACTATTGTAAAAAACTTGAGAAATCCTCTTGAAACGCGGCAAAATCTGTTTATACTGTCAGAGCTTTACGCGGGTGTAGCTCAGTGGTAGAGCGTCACGTTGCCAACGTGAATGTCGTGAGTTCAAGTCTCATCACCCGCTTTGTATCAGTGAGTTATCGACTAAACCGTAGTCTGGCGCAGGTCGCTGATGTGTCAAAAACCATAAAAGGCTTTGGGACATCAACCCCCAAGGCCTTTTTTTATAACGTAATACTTTAGCCGAGTGTCAAATACGACTTGTCATTCCCGCGCCCGCTGTCATTGCGAGTAGGTGTAGGGTGGACAGCTTTGCTGTCCACGCGTTTTAAGTTTTGTAGGGTGGGCTTTAGCCCACGCGGTTTCTATATATTTTTCAAAAACTTAGGAGTTTTAGAATGGCTGCAAAAAAGAAAACAGCAAAAACAGAAGAAAAAGAGCAGGAAAAAACGATTGAAAATATCGTAAAAATTGAAGATGCCGGCCCATGCAAAAAGAAGGTCAGTATTGAAATTCCCGCTGAAAAAATAGGCAAGATGTTCGATGTTCAATACGAAGAACTTAGAAAAGATGCCCTTGTTCCAGGCTTTAGAAAAGGAAGGGCGCCCAGAAGGCTGCTCGAAAAGCGGTTCGGCAAGGAAGTCGGCGAGCAGGCAAAGGTCAAGCTGCTGATGGAGGCAAGCGAGGCCGCTCTGAAAGATAATAAACTTGATTCGCTCGGCGAGCCGGATATTGACCCGGAAAAAATCGAGTTGCCGAAAGAAGGCTCGATGAAGTTCGATTTTGAAATTGAGGTAAGGCCGGAATTTGAACTGCCAAACCTTGAAGGCGTTCCGGCAGAAAAGCCGAGGCTCGAAGTTACCGATGCCCAGATTGAAACTGAAATTATTGAGCTTCAAAAGCGGCTTGGTATGTATAAGCCGAAAGATGGCAAAGTTGCCGCTGAAGACCAGATTATCGCTGATGTTGTTCTCAAGCCCGAAGGCGGTCAGGAAGAAAAGGTTGACAATACCGAAATTTACGTTCGCAGTCGCGGCTTTGTCGGCAAGGTTTCAGTTGAGAATCTCGACAAGCTGTTAGTCGGCACAAAGGCAGGCGACACCAAAACAACATCGACAGAAGTCGCCTCGACATATTATGACGAAACATATTGCGGCAAAAAAGTCGATATCGACATTAAAATCAACGATGTCAAAGAACTTGTTCCCGCTGAAATGGACGACGCTTTCTTCAAGAGATTCGGCGTTGCTGACAAGGCTGAACTTACAAAAGTTATAAGAGAAAGAAACGAAGCAAACGTCGAAAGACAGCAAAAAGAAGCGATGAGACAGTTTGTTCGGGAATATCTGCTTGGTAAAGTTGATTTTGAATTGCCCGGCAACATCGTCGCCGACCAGTCGAAACTGCTCCTGCAGAGACAATACACAAGACTGCTTATGCAGGGTTTAAAGGCCGAAGATGTAGCGGCGGAAATGGACGAATTGAAGGCTTCCAGCGAAGAGCAGGCCAAAGAACAGCTCAAGAGCTTTTTCGTTATGGATGCCGTCGCCAAGAAATTAGACATTCAGGCGACCGAAGAAGAAATCAACGGCTACATTGCCCAGGCCGCGATGTACAGACAGACCCGTCCGGAAAAACTCCGCGAGCAGATGTCTCGCGACGGCTCGCTGACGCAGGCTGCCCTTGAAATTCGCGAAATCAAATGCATAGACAAGATTCTCGAATCGGCGAAGATTTCCGAAGTGGAACCCAAAAAAGCCGAAGAGCCAAAGCCCGCGAAGAAAGCTGTTAAAAAAGCAGCCAAAAAAGACGATGCGGACGAATCCGAAAATACTGAAAAGCCCGCAAAGAAAGCCGCAGCCAAAAAGGCCGACAAAAAATAGCATATAGAAGTAGTTTAAATATATTAAATAACCCCGTCTTTTTTATGGCGGGGTTATTTTTTGTGGATATAATAGTCGCTGGTATGATAACTTTTTTTAGCCGGAGGTTGCAAATGACTTTTGATAAAAAAGAAAGTTCTGTTTGTGTCAAATCCATAGTCTCAATCCTTATCGCGATTTTCATTCTCACGGCAATGTCTGAAATTTTCGCGCAGGACAGCAATTCAATTCCACAGGCAATTCAGGATGCTAACGCTGTTGAGCAGAAGCCGCAGGATGTTAATTCTGCGCCGATTAAGCGAAAGCCTGTCGGCAAGGTTCAGCTTGTTTCATTTGTTCTCAACACCGGCCAATCCGTCAGCGGCAGGGTCGAATCCGAAGACGCTTTTGAAATTAAACTTTCGCAAATCCAGGGCGTTGCGTTCGTGTCCGCCAAATACTACAAAAACGAAATCGATAAGAAAACCATTATATACAAAAATATTTCCGAGCTGGACTATTGGCGGAACACAGGCGATTATTTTCTGCAGAATGCCTGGGATTTCCAGAACGACCCGGACGAATTTATACAGGCAATTCGATGTTACCAGCGGGCAAAAATTTTAGTTGTCGATGCGCTTGGCGAAAATCACAAACTTGTCGCCGAGCTTGACGCAAAGATAAAACAAATAAACGCCGATATGCAGAACTGGTCGCAGCAGGCTGAACTGCGGGCTAAAATGCGTAATCTTGAAACGCTCGCCACACTCGATGCCAAACTGGAAAAGTTCCAGCAGCAGCTCGAGGAAAATTCAAAAGCCCTTGCGGAACTTCGCGCCGAGTTAAAGGGTATATCGTCTTCATCGAGCGATTATGACAATCTTCGCGAGAAAGTCAGCAGCGCAGATATTCTGCTTCGCGTTCTTGAGCAGCGGATGACAAAGCTGGAGGGCGATATGGACAGTCTCTGGCGGTGGAATCGCAACCAGCCCCGATACTATTATAATACCCCAAGAACCAAAACCGATGCTAATTCACACTGATTATTATAGTTGGGCGTTTTTAAGAAAAAAGTTAAGAAATATGGGTTATTTGACGATATATATTGCAGTATTTTATCTTTTGTGATATAATAATGCAATGAATTTTGAAAATTTACTAAATAAAGCATCGGGCTTATCCTGTTTTACGGTAAGATTTCTTGCCGCCGGCCAGAATATCTCGCAGGTTAGATTGCAAATCAGCCGCTGGGTCAAAGACGGCAGATTGGTCAAACTGCACAAAGGGCTGTATGTTTTAGCTGAACCTTATCGCAAAATCACCCCTGAAAAATTCTGCATTGCCAACAAACTCAAATCCGCCTCGTATATTTCTCTTCAATCCGCGTTAGCGTTTTATGGTTTGATTCCGGAATACGTGCCGCAGATTTCCAGCGTTACAACCGGCAGGCCGCAAACAATTGAAACGCCGCTGGGAAGATTTGATTTTAGGAACGTCGGCAAAAAGTTTTTCTATGGCTTTAAAGGAATTGAACTGGCCACGGGACAGAATGCTTTTGTCGCCTGCCCCGAAAAATCGCTGCTCGACCTTGTGCATTTAAGCCCCGGCTCCGACAGCGAAGAGTTTATCGAACAGCTTCGATTGCAGAATTTTGACAAAATTAATAAAAACATTTTATTTGAATTTGCGGACAAATCCGACAGTCCAAAATTAAAACGTGCGTGCAAATATATTGAAAAAATTATTCAGCGGGGCGAAGGGATTGAATTGTGAAAGATTATATCAGAGAACAAATTGCGAATATCAAAGACGCGAATCTTGCGGGGTGTATCGTTCGTGAATATCTTCAGGCTCGAATCCTCGAATCGCTTCAGGAGGCCGGAGCTTTTGTGAACTGGGCGTTTGTGGGCGGCACGGCATTGAGATTTTTATACGCTATGCCGCGATTTTCGGAAGATTTGGATTTTTCGCTTTCACAGGCAGGCGCCGAAGATAATTTCACAAACTTTATGAAAAAAGCAAAAGCAGATTTTGAGGCGGAAAATTACAATATCGCAATCAAAGTTAAAACATCAAAAACAGTCAAATCCGCTTTTATTAAGTTTGCCGGCCTGCTTTACGAGATGGGACTTTCTCCGCTTGCTTCTGAAACGGTTTCAATCAAGGTCGAAATTGATACCAATCCGCCGGCAGGTGCGGGATTGGAAACAAGCATTATTCGCAGACATATTCTCTTAAACTTTCAGCATTATGATAAGAGTTCGCTGTTTGCGGGAAAACTGCACGCATTGCTTATGCGTAAATATGTAAAGGGAAGAGACATTTATGATTTGATGTGGTATTTGTCCGACAGAACCTGGCCGATGCCGAATCTGCTTCTGCTCAATAACGCTCTTACACAAACCGAATGGCACGGCTCACAAATTACCGAAGAGAACTGGCAGGCTGAAATTGCTCATCGACTCTGTGAATTCGACTGGGGCAGAGTAGTTGCCGATGTAAAGCCTTTTGTTGAAAAGCAAAGCGAGCTTAATATGATTACACTTGATAGTATTCTCGCTCTCTTAAAACAACGGCGTAATACGGCAGAGCTGCCACTATGATAAAAATTGACATTGTCCTGCGAAAGTGGTAAAGGAAAACAGTCGATAACACATTAAATACCGCTTTTGAGCGTGTCGCTGATTATTACAGGAACTAAAAAGGAATTAAAATGTTTATGAAATCGCAAAGTCCGATAAATATGCTTGAGCCGAGAAGCCAGACGCAGTCCTACCAGCGCACAAGGGAAATGACCCTTGACGATATGCTGCTGGAGAACAGGATTATATTTATGATTGGCGAAATCAACTACGCGATGGCAACCGGCGTAATTATGAAAATGCTCTATCTTGACAATCAAAAACGCGGCAGCGACATCAGTCTTTACATCAACTCGCCCGGCGGAGACGTTGACGATACTATGGCCATTTTCGATACGATGAGCTTTATCGGCTCGCCCGTCTCGACGTTCTGCATCGGCAGGGCCGAAAGCGGCGCCGCTGTGATTCTTGCCGCGGGTCAAAAAGGCAAACGCCACGCGTTGCCCCACGCCAAAATTATGCTGCACCAGCCCTGGGGCGGTGTTACAGGCCAGGCTTCCGATATTAAAATCCAGGCCGAAGAAATTTTAAAAGCAAAAAAAATGCTGAACGAAATTCTCTCTAATCTTACCGGCCAGTCCGTTGACAAAATCACCGGCGAAACCGAACGAGACAGATATATGACCGCTATGGAAGCGAAGGAATACGGCCTTATCGACGAAGTCCTCCACGAAGTCGAAGACGAAAAAACAAAAAAAAATAAAGAAAAAAAATAAAATTGGCCACCAAGGCACTAAGACACGAAGAAAAATATATTTAAAACTTTGTGCCTTTGTGTCTTTGTGGCGATATAAAAAGGAAAACTTATGACTGCCAATCAAACTCTTGTACCGATAGTAATTGAGAAAACAGGTCGCGGCGAACGCGCTTATGACATTTACTCGCGACTGCTGAAAGACCGAATCATTTTCCTCGGCGGTCAGGTTGACGACGACTCGGCAAATCTCATCGTTGCGCAAATGCTGTTTTTGAGCAACGAGGACAGCAAGAGCGACATTCACTTTTACATCAACTCGCCGGGCGGAAGCATCACGGCAGGCCTTGCGGTTTATGACACAATGCAATTTCTCCGCTGTCAGGTCGCGACATATTGTGTCGGACAGGCCGCGAGCATGGGTTCGGTGCTTTTCACAGCGGGAGCAAAGGGTAAAAGATTTATGCTCAACAACAGCAGGATTCTGCTGCATCAGCCCCTGCTGAACGGAGTTTATCAGGGACAGGCAACCGATATCGACATTCAGGCAAAGGAAATTATCCGCCTTCGCGCAAGATTGTATGATATAATCGCAAAACACACCGGCAAATCGCCGGAAAAAATTATGGCAGACTGCGACAGAAATTTGTGGCTTGAGGCTAACGAATCAATCGAATATGGTTTGGCCGATGAAATTCTCGAGCGTGCGCCGGATGTCGTGCAAAAAAACGACAACGACTAAAAAAGAATACAGAATACAGTAGTCAGTAGACAGAATATAAAATAATCGGAAGTACGTTCCAGTCGTTTTGTTATTTTGGAAGTATTTTCGCAAGCGAACCAATATAAGCAGTCAGTAGCCTGCTTATTTCTTCGGCGTGGTCGGATAATTTTGATGTGTCGCCGTAGCCCAAATCTTTTGCCAGCAATAAATAATACCGACATTCCTCAAGAGAACCCTGGGCTATGTTGTAATAACGTATCTTGTCTGCTTTGCCGGTTTTCTTAAAACCTTCGGTAATGTTGGCCGGTACTGATACAGCCGCTCTTCTGATTTGCGAAGTCAGACCGTATATTTCCGTTTTGGGAAAAGCGTCGGTCATTTTGTAAATCCCAACTACAAAACTGTGCGCTTTCTGCCAAACAACCAAATCCCGAAAACTGCGAGCAGGCTCACTCATATAGCTCCTGTCTACTGAATTCTGTCTACTGTATTCTTTTTATAATCTCTCTGCGATTTGCACCGCGTTCAGCGCTGCGCCTTTGCGAATCTGGT
This sequence comes from Planctomycetes bacterium GWC2_45_44, assembly GCA_001824555.1. GTDB lineage: Bacteria > Planctomycetota > Phycisphaerae > Sedimentisphaerales > UBA12454 > GWC2-45-44. The sequence continues at coordinate 3,942 of MHXU01000096.1, read as the reverse complement.
CGCCGGATACCCATAAGTTAATGCCTTTTCTGTCTGGCAGAGACTCATCCTGACGGATTCTGCCCACATAAACATCATCATGGTCAGCGGCATCAAGCGGCATCGGAAAACGATTATTCGTCCGGTCATCTATCAGCGAAACGCCCGGCGCGTGTTCCAGCAATGCGCGAACTTCGTCAGGCGTAATCGAATCCTTGAATTCAAGATTTATGCTCTCGCAATGACAGCGCGGAACAGGAACTCTAATACAAGTGCAGGTAATCGCAATATCGGGGCAATTGAAAATCTTGTGCGTTTCCTTAACCATTTTCATTTCTTCTTCGTTGTAGCCGTTAGGACCGATGGTTGAATCGTGGCTGAAAAGGTTAAACGCGATTTGATATTTAAATTTTTTGCAAACCGCCGGCCTGCCCGCCAGAACATCTCTTGTCTGGTCAAACAGTTCGGTCATACCAGCTTGTCCGGCTCCGCTTACCGCCTGATAGGTGCTGACTACCATTCTCTTAATCGGATTGGCTTTATGCAGCGGCCAAATCGGAACGTTCGCGATAATCGTCGAGCAGTTCGGATTTGCGATAATGCCGCAGTGCTGTTTAATCGCTTCGGGATTTACCTCCGGCACAACCAACGGCACTGTCGGGTCCATTCTAAATGCGCTGGAGTTATCGACGACAACTGCGCCGGCATTCACCGCTGCCGAGGCGAATTGTTTGCTGCGTGATGCGCCCGCGCTGAACAGTGCGATATCAACGCCTGCAAAACAATTTTCGGTCAGCTCTTCAACCGGATAATCTTTGCCGTTGAATTTCACCGTCTTGCCGAGCGACCTTGCCGATGCGAGCATCCTGATTGATTTCACGGGGAAATCGCGCTGCTCAAGAATATTAATAAATTCCTGACCTACCGCTCCGGTTACACCGACGATTGCGACATTTTTTGCCATTTGTTTTTCCTTAATAATTTAGCCACAGAGGGCACAGAGACCACAGAGATATAAATTATTGAAGAATTAATAGTTCAAATAAATTCGCCAAAGGCGATTCCATAAATTTTCAATCTTCAATCTTAAATTTTCAATTCCAGTCTAAAGCCGAGACATACTAATGATTGACGGGGGCAATGTCAACAAATACGTCGAAATTTGGCAAAATAGACGATATTTTCGGATTTTTTCACAGGAAATGTCACATTTGCACGGTTTTATTAAATTGTATCAAGTCTTAGTCAAGTCATTTTAAAGATTCCCATTTATAAGATACCAGACGAGAATACAGAACACAGTAGTCAGTAGAAGCAGTATTCGTTTGGTAATGTTAGACGGCTTTTGGCCGCCGGCCTCCAACGTCGCCACTGGACGATTCTGCCAAAGATTCCGTGTGGACAGCAGAGCTGTCCACCCTACCGGCTTTCTTATGCAGACACAACTACTCAACACCAACATCCTGTCGGAGTGAGAGAAAGTTACGCACCTCCGTGTGCGAAAGCCCCCTGATTTATATGCCGCTGTGGGTCTTGGCGGCTCTGGGAATAGAAATTGCAATTAAGGCACAAAGCAGCAAAGGCATCCGCCGTCGCTGAAGCTATGGCGGGACAAGCATAGGCACAAAGAAAATCGCGTGGGCTAAGAGCCCACCCTACTCTGAATTGTTTTTAAATGCTGAGCTTCTATTACAGAAAATTTTGTTCCTTTCTTAAATTAGAGACCTCTCTATGGTTGAGATGACATATCTTCACTTAGTACGGCTAAAATCTTTGCGGCCTGTTCGTCAGTAAGATTTGTTTTTGTATCTCCAGCGTCATCCTGCTGCGGCGGTATTTTTTCAACGGTTTCGCTGTTTAACTGCAAAACGTTGAGACATGCTTTTCTGCTTACTTCTTCCTTTTCGGAATTGCAAAGTTCCAACAATCTCGCCGATGCCCATGAACTGTGCTGCAAAAGCAGCATTTGGCCATTCTGATTGAGCGTTTTCATTTTTGCTTCAAGAGCCCTGCTAAAGGGCTGCTGCGAACGCCATCGCTTCCATTTTGAAAGACTGATTGAAAATTTTTGCAAAACTGCGTTCTCGTTTCCGCCAGATGCGAAAAGTTCATCAATGGCCTGTAATTGTCGATTTGTTATAATATTTGGTTCCATAAGTTTTTACTCCATAAAAAGAGGGGCAAAGGCACTAAGGCGCACAGGCACAGAGTTAAATTGCATCCCTATCTTATAAGAAGAACTTGCGCGTTTTTGCTGAAAATTGGCCGAAAATTGAAAGGGGCGGTTTTGTAAGTGGTTGCGGGGCAAGGATATAAAATTTTTATTTTTTTGAGGGGCGCAAGTTTTCGCTTGCGCGTTTGGCCGTTTTTTTTAATCGCTGATTACGCTGAATTAATGGAATTAATGTACCGGACACCTTTAATTCCCTGGCAAAATCAGGGGTATTTTTAGATTTTTGTGGTTAAAATTGAAGAGTTGAAAATATCGCTTATTTTTAAATCAAAGATAAAAAGTGTACTGCTGGCAGAAATAATGGTAGCCGATATTTATTGACAATAACATTTTTGGTGGTAATTTCAGTTCATGTTGAGATTATAAAACGTGCTGGCAACTGGCCGTAATTAAGCCCTGCAGTTCGATAGAGAACGCTAACTATGAGACCAAAAGGATGACCTAAAAAATACCGGACACCCTTAATTAATTTACAGGAGCATGATATGAAAAAATTATTATTATCTATTATAGCTATATTTCCTTTTGTAGCTTACGCTAACGATCCCAATAATATAGCTTCGGAAACAATAGTAGACCAAAACACAGTAGTTTTAGGAGTAAAGGCACAGCCTCTCGATAAGACCATTATTTTGGCATTAAAAGAAGATGAACTACCAATCCCTGCCGTAAAAGGAATATTTATACTTTCAGTTATAAAACATAGTCCAAGCCCTGCATTTATAGCAGGCCTTAAGGATTATGATTTAATCATAAAAATTAATGACATAACAGTAGAAACAATCTCTAAATTTAATAAGATTATATCAGCTAATGGAACCCAAAAGACATTGAGGATTGTTTATTTGAGGATGATAAAAGAAAACGAAAAATATATATGGAAGAGATTTGATACCACAGCAGTACCAGTAAAATATAAAGATTTATTAAAAAACTATACAGAGAGGGAGTTTATTGAAAATGCAATTTCAACAGATGCGTCACAGGCATCTAATAATAGGCCAAATTGGGTGAAACTTACTGAGGGCGTAGAAATATATTATGATCAAAATTATCAATATCATCCAGCCGAAATGAAACTTTCAAATGGAATGCTACTTAGAAGCGAGGATTGGACTAACTGTTTAAAAGGCTTTGTTGAATCTATTCCTGCAAATAAACGCTATGATGTAATAGATGGCATCACACGATTTTATTTTAATTATGACAAATTTGAAAAGGCAATAAAATTCGAGCCCCTTCGCTATATCAGCGGACCATATGCTTCTAATTCTTATATTTCCTTAAAAGGGTCACTAACAAATCAAAAAACTCAAGCACTTTTAAAAGTCCAATATATGGGTGATTCGTGGATATTTGCCGACAGGATAAAAATAGTTGCAGACGATTTTTCTTGGCAATCACCCACAATAGAATTTTACAGAGACAGTACCTCAGTTGTTTGGGAATACACATATTTCGACTTAGCAAACCCAGAAATAAGAAATCTCGTTGATAAAATTATATCAGCAAATGAAGTTGTCATTAGATTTATCGGCCCACAATACTACTCTGATTTCGATGTGCCTAACAGAATGAAAACTGATATTGCAGCTATGCTAAAAGCTATAGACACCATTAATCGACATTAGTAATTAGGGCTTGCTGAAAAAGCCATCTGTCCCCATTTTCCTTTCAGTCCACTGACTTATGCGGCTGTTGCGGCCACTGCGAACAGCCCATGCGACTGG